>NZ_CALHGC010000001.1 GCF_938029485.1 uncultured Treponema sp.
CTTTAATACCGGTAAGAGAAAGCGCTTGATTATAATCGTCGTAGCTGAGAAGATCAGCACCATAAATTAAATCGACTTCTCCGGTTTGCAATGCCTGTAACCGTGAAGACGCTTCCGGTATATACTTCACGACAATCTCATCATAATATGGAGCTTTTCCCCAGTAATGTTCATTTCTGATAAATCGGGTGCAATCTCCGGAAATCATTTCTTTATGAATATACGGACCGGTACCTACAACGGCTTTGAATGTTTGAAAATTTCCAGCTTCAAATACATTCGGAGACATCATCGCTGCAACATTTTGAAAACAGAAATCATTGATATAAGAAAAACACGGTGAAGCGTAATGAACAGCTATCGTATATTCGTCGATCGCTTCTACGCTTTTAATATTGCATATTCCCTTGATACCGCTAAAGTTGGGATTGGAATTATCAAATTCGAGAATTGCTTTTACGCTTTTCGCATTAAAAGGTGTTCCGTCGGTAAAGACAACGCCTTTACGAAGTTTGAACGTAAGAACGGTATTCGTATCATCCCATCCCCATTCTGAAGCTAATCGCGGAATAATCTTTCCGTTCTCATATCCGACTAAGGTTTCATAGACAAAGCCGCAGGCAATGTTGTTTTCCTTGTTCATCGTCAGCGTAGTAAGGTTATCGAGTTCTTTCGCTGTAACGATTGTGAGCACCTTCGGCTCATTTCCCGTTTTTCCGGTATTACTGCCTGATTGTGTGTTTGCAGAATTTTGTCCGCATGACATCATTGCCAAAACCATGCAACAACCAAAAATCGTAGTAATAAGGTTTCCGTGCAGTTGTTTCATATTATCATTCCTCCTCGTATGACAATCGGCATCTTCTAAGAACTGAAGGTATAGCTTTTAAAAGATGTCTTAATTTATGAGATGACCTTGTTCGGTAATCCGCCCGTCTCGCATAATGACTACTCTATTTGCAATACGCATGGCATCCTGTTTGCTATGGGTAATAAAAATGCAAGAGCTGCCGGATAGCTTTACAAAGTTCTCTACCAAAGTTAGTACGGCATCTGCCGAAATAGCATCAAGCCCGCTCGTTACCTCATCCATAATTAAATAATCAGGTTCTACGGCAATTGCTCGAAGCAAGGAAAGCCGCCGTTGCTCCCCGCTTGAAAGCTGACGGACAGGGGTTTCTAAAAGTCGATAATCCATATGAACGTCATCCATTAACTGTAAAATATGTTTTTTTCGATCTGCTTTTTTCCGGTCGGTAAGATTTACTAATGCCTCTTCAACATTTGCATAAGCTGTTCTTGCCGGATTTAAGGTTCCGGAAGAATCCTGAAAAACTGCTTGTATCATTTTGCGGCGCTGTCTCCAAGTTTTATAATTCCAACCTGTTATATCTTCTCCGTTTATAAAAATAGCGCCTGATGTCGGTTTTTCAATCCCGATGAGAAGCCGTGCAAGCGTACTCTTTCCTGAACCGCTTTCTCCTTGAATTGCAAGGTTTTCGCCTTTTCTAAGATGAAGATTGATATCCGAAAGCGCAAAGAAATCTCCTAATTGTTTGTTATGATATATTTGATTTACATTCCGAATTAGAATTTCTCCCATTTCCATTCCCCTCGGTTTTCTGTCCGGCTTACTATGGAAAACCGTTTCATCCACTCTGTTTTTGGATGAGCTAAAAGCCTATCCATCGTTCCGGTTTCAATTATTTTTCCCGCTCCTAATACATACACATTGCGGCACACTAGGGTAAGTGCACTAATATCATGCGATACAAACAAAATTCCTTTGTCCTTCATTTGTTCTTGTATAATGGAAAGCAGCACATCTCTGTTTTCTTCATCCAATGCTGCTGTCGGCTCATCCGCTAAAATATAATCCGGCGCCATTGCGAGCAGTATTGCTGCTGCGACTCTTTGCAGCATTCCACCCGATAATTCAAAAGGATAGGCTTGCAATACTCGATCAGTATCTTTGAGATTTACCGCAATCAAATATTTTTTTGCCAAAGCCTTTGCGTCATCTCTATTAAGATGTAAACGATTGATAAATGTTTCTTCCATCTGATATCCGATCTTCAAGCGGCTATCGAATGCCGTCATAGGATTTTGAGGGATAAATCCCAGCCGCTTACCGCACAGCTCACGATGCGCTTTACGAGAAAGAATCGATACATCTACATCATCCAGCAAAATCGTTCCGGCACTGATACTGCAATTTGTATGAAGCATTCCCAAAATACTCCTCAACAAAGTTGTTTTCCCGGCGCCGCTCTGACCGGTAAGACCGATGATTTGACCTGCCGGAATTTCCATAGAAATATCTTTTAAGAGACAACGGCCTGATTTTTCTTTTACCTCCAGTCGTTCAATTTTCAACATCACGATGCATCCTTTGTTGTTAGGCTTCTTCCTTAAAATGCAACAGTTGAAGAAACATCAGTTTCTGAAGACTGTTACATTAGTGCGCGGAACGCGCGTA
>NZ_CALHGC010000002.1 GCF_938029485.1 uncultured Treponema sp.
AACCGTAGCAGCAGCTGCAATCGCAGTGCCCGCTGAAATACCGTACTGATTTACGGCGTGTACTGTGTACATATAATCGCCTGCATCACCCGCAGTAAAAGAAGAACCGGTCCCGCTTGATGCGGCCGTAACGCTTGCAGGAGCGGCGGGGCGTTTGGTTGTATCTCCTTCTGCAACGACCGTCCCTTTCACTTCAAAGAACATATCATCACCGGCTTCTTCACCGCTTAACGCGATGTTTGCGCCGACGGCCGTTCCGTAATCGGGAATTGATTTGAAAGAAAGATTGGGCACCGGCTGATTCATAATGTACCGCTGTTTTTCTTCAAACAATTCTTTTATATCTTTGGCAAGCACGGTCGGGAAAAGCGCCTTATCGATAAACCCGCCTTTTTGCCGGACTTTTGCGGCAATTTCGTCAAAGATTTTTTCGCCGTAAGTACCGATTTTCGTACCTTTAAGGTTGATGATATTGCGGTCAGCTTCCTTCGCTTTATTGATAGCGGCAAGGAAACCGTCAAATTCGGTCGGAACGATAGCCGAATCCCCATGAAAGCACATGTATTCGGAACCTTTGATGATGGTCTCAACGCCGGAGAGTTTTTCGCTTGCAAGAGCGCCCTCAAACGTTTCGGCAGCTTCCATCTGCTTGGTAACCGAGCGGCGTGTTTGCAAGTATTTCATTGCAAAAGCCGTACGATTAAGCACTTGATCTGTGTCGACAGATTCTCCGCCTTCGGCAACGGAAAGATGACGCCAATTGCCATGCTCGGTGCGCAAGTTGACCTCATGTACGGTAGACTTAACCGGCGTCTTTTTAACTTGATTCATAACTTTGCAATCTTCTTTCAGTTGCGAAACAACATTCACAACTTCCGATTCAAGGTTTTCAGGAATTAAAGCACGTCCTCCGGTAAACTGCGCCGAATCCGTGCCGTAACCTGCAGAAAGTGCTTTCTGCAGTTCGTTTACTTCCGGTGTATACATTTCACCGGAAGATGCACCATCAAAAAAGCCCATTAGTTAGCCTCCTTCGCAAGTTCTTTATTCAAGAACTGGTAATATTCGTCTTTCATCGGCTGACCGGTGTGCATACACTTTTGCATATCCGATGAAATCATGCTGGATTTAATCATGTCGATTTTCCCCTCCTGTACGCACCGCTGTAAGACACACTGCACTCTATAAAGGTCGTCCTCCGTCGGTCTTCCTTTTTGAATAGATGCTTGTGCGCCTACTCCGTTGTTTGCTCCGGCCGTCCCGCCAAAGCTCTTGTTAAGAACCGATTTAGGCGGAAGCTGCTGGTTGCCGATTGCGTAAATCATTTGAGCAAGACCTTCAATCGCTCCGCCCAAATCCTGAATCTGTTCCTGATTGGCTTTGATAGACTTACGCATATCACTAAGGTCGGCATCAAGCGCTTTAAGCACTTCCTCACCGCTCATGTTATCATCGCCGCCATCATCGTCATCATTGCCGTTTCCGCCGTCTTCACCTTCACCGTTTTCTCCGGCACCAGCATTTTTCTTGATGTCATCGTCATCGTTTTTTCCTGCGGGATTATCGTCGTTTCCGCCGTCCGCATTCTTTTTGATGTCGTCGTCATCATTTTCATTGCTGCCCACAAGAGACTTCAAAAGTTTTGCAACAGAATCGCTAAATGATTTTTTCATCATTAGACCCCCTTGATCTATAATTTCTGAGATTATTTCTCCGGTTTTCTCCTTATCCACTCCATGAGCGACAAGATAATCGGCGGCATCTTCTTTGCCGTTCACCCGTCCTCTTTTAAGCATTTCAATAAGCCCTGCAATAGCCTCATGTACATCGGCTTCTGCTGTTTGTGATTTCTCGGTTGCATCAATTGTTTTGGTATTCGTATCTTCCGGGATAAGAGCTTGCCCGCCGGTAGTAGTAGCTGAATCGGTGTTGTACCCTGCGCACAGTGATTTTTTTATTTCAATCGGCAATGATTCAACAAACTCGGCAGCGCTTAAAGATTTTGCAAAAACGGCATACCCTACGGTATTATTTACCGGCATAGTGGTAAGCGCTAAATCGTTCCACAGTACATGGGTGATTTTTTCAACGCCGGTTTTTACATTCTTTATGACTTTCGGGAATATTCCGCCGACACTCGCCCTTACGCGGGTAGAACCGGCTTTAAGCATTTTGATGATTTCTTTTGCTCTTTCATTTGTTGCGTAGAGCTTTCCCTTCACGATGGTCTTTTTTGTATCTTCGTCGAACCGTACATCTACCGGTTCTCCGATAATCATAGAATCATCGGCTATCACATTGCCGTTTTCGTCCTTGCGTTTGTGAAGATGGTTGTATGAGATAACGCCGCCTTTTAAGAAATCCTCTTTTGATTCCATCAGCGCATTTTGCAGTACTATTTGATTTTGTAAGTCTAAATTTTCGTTACTTGCTTCTACTTCAAACAAGTAATTGCCGAAATCGTCTACTTTCCCTTTAGATTTTCTGATTTCAAGATTGAGATAGATAGTATTAAACGCATCAGTATCGGTCATTGCTGCACCTCAAAACAAAAAAAAGACAGCCCTAAAAAAATTCAGTATTGTTCATACTGTCTTTTTAGCGGCTGCCTTTTTGAAGTGCAAATCGCAATTAAGAATTATATATAAAATTGTTCTTGTTTTTTATATCATACGGTTAATAGGATAGTTTGTCAACACGGCACCAGTCTTACAAGCCGGAAAATACAAGATTTATTATATCCTGAAACTCTCTAAAAAGCTGTTTTCCTCGTTCAGTATTAAAAGTAGCCTCAAATCCATTGTTTTTCAAAGCGTTTGCAATGCTGCGGTAATACCATGCTATATTGTTTTTATCCGCATTGAACCGTTCCCAAATCTTTTCACCGACGTTCAACTTGTCGCGGTACATACTCCGTATATTTGAAAGCTTATCGGCAAAGCATACCTGCTTTGACTCCGTGCTTGCCTCTGTCAATTCGTCAACTGTCCGCTGCTTCCGCTCTTTCCACGTCTTTGATTTATCCTCGCTTTCGGTCTGGACGATAGCAAGGATATTCTCACCGAACGCTTCCCTAATCTCTTCTGGTGTTGTATCTGTATCTTCAAGCGTATCGTGCAGTATACCAGCAATGATCACTGCTTCCTCGCAGTTCATATCCGTAAGAATCTGCATTACTTCCATCGGATGGACAATATAGGGAATATCAGTCCCCTTACGCTTTTGCCCTTCATGTTTTTGTGTGGCAAAGACTATTGCTTTTTGAATGTTTACGCTCATTTTACTGTTCCTTTCAAACATAACGTACCTTCTGCTTTTTCAAGATTTTTAAGGTATGTATAAACTTTGTTTCCGTTTTCAAGTTCAAGCTGCACTTTTGCGTTTGTGTACTGGATTGCCTCAACATCAGGCCCGGCGGTCTGTAATACAAGCGCCCTATTTGTCATATCGTATGTAATCGGGCTATAAGGATTTTCAAACATTCTTAGAACCTTTCCGGTAGTCCCTTGCGGAATCTTGCGCCCTCTTGCAACAATTACGCTATCACCAATGTAAATAAAACCTTCTCCGCGTTTCTTGCCAGCTGTTTCAGGATTCCAAGCCGCCGCAATTAATTTCATAAGTTCACTCATACCTCGCCTCACTTGCCGGATTTCCCCGTCGATTCAACCTAAGCATTAATTCTGCAAACACGCGGCACTTTCGTTTCAAGCCCTGTAGCTTCCCGGAAGAATTCTCCCAGTTGATCGCAATAAATACCATCATATTCTTTTTTCAATATCTTTTTAACTTCAAACGTTTTCTTTGAAACGCTTACCCGTTCAAACTTCATATAGTAGGTGTCATCATCCCGTAAGCCGAGCGTTACCGTATTTATTCCGGCAGCATTCTTTCCGATCTTGAAACGAAAAAAATCATTACACATAAAAAAATCTTTTGCGCCGGTCATCACAATAAAACCTCTACCGCCCAGTTGATTAAGCATTGCCGCCGCAATTTTATTTGTCATTTTAATCATCGGTACTCCTTTCTGTCGTCCTTTTTACACGATGTTCGCAGTACATCTTCAACCTTACAGTTATAATATAAACTTAAAAC
>NZ_CALHGC010000003.1 GCF_938029485.1 uncultured Treponema sp.
AAAAACAATTTGAAAAAGCAGGGGTTGTTTAATGTGTAATTGGTAATGGATAATGGGTAATTACTGCATACGGTACGTAAACAGCTTTAATTATCAATTAGTGCATTATCAATTACAAATTATTATAGGGGCGTTCCGGTTGAGCGAGTTTTTGCGGTTCTGATTAGATGGGTGTATAGGGAGTGTTTTCTTTTTATCGAAAAAAGCCCCTTAAATTCTTCTTTTATTCTTAGCCAAAACTTCATCCACAAGCTATATAGTCTGTAGGAGGTGAGAATATGAATGATACACTCACACTACGGAACGACTATTTGTTTAAGCGTTTGCTCGGAGCAGAAGAAAACAAAGCGTGTTTACAAGACTTCCTTGAATGCGTACTGGATATGGAAGCCGGCACCATTACAGACCTTGAGCTGCTGGATAAAGAGCTGGCAAAAGATGCGGTAACCGATAAAACCGGTATTATCGATGTCAAAGTCCGCTTAAAAGATGGAACCACGATCGATATTGAAATTCAGAACAGCTGGTCGGGAGAATTTATCCCTCGTACCTTGTTTTACTGGGCGAAACTATACATCGAAGGTTTTAAAGAAGGAGAACCGTACACAAGCCTCACCAAGTGTATTACAATCAACCTGGTTGCAGAAAGTTTTAAGCTCAATACCCAAGTACATTCGGTTTATCGCATTTTAGAACAGAGAAACTACCAGCCACTCACTGATTTGCTTGAGATACACTTTTTGAATCTTTCTAAAGCAAGTCAAACCGCACTACTGCAACAAGAACCTATCGAAAAAGAGCAAAAACTGATACACTGGTTACAGTTTATAAACACGGACAATAGGGAGGTAAGAACTATGTTAGCGATGACATCACCGATATTAAAGATGCTGAATGAGAAGATAGATGTATTGAGCTTAAGCCCGGTAGAGAGGAAGCTCTATGAATCCCGGATGAAACTCAAAAGCGACATCGCAACTATCTCCGAGGCTCAATTTAAGTCAGGTCTTGAACTCGGTTTTGCGGAAGGGATCGAGCAAGGTGAGGCAAGAGGTCTTGCCGAAGGCGAATCCCGTGGTTCCCACCAAAAAGCACTCGAAACAGCAAGATTGATGCTTCAACATGATTATCCGGTAGCAGAAATTTGCCTGATGACCGGTCTCTCTCCAGCAGAAGTCGAGACTCTATAATCGTTTTTACCTATACATAGATGTATAATTTTGGTGTAGCGACAGTGCGGATGCTCCACATATTTTCAAAAGAAGAGCTATTTTATGGAACAACGAGTAAAACTCATTCTTGACCCGCGGACAAAGCTTTTTATACTGCTCTTGTGCGTTATTGCAGCATCTCTTGCACCGTCTCTTTTATACGGAGCCGGGCTTGTCGTCCTTATTGGAATGGTGGGTATCCTGTGCGGGTATTGGCGCAGCGCACTAATGGGGATCGCCGGTTATGCGCTCCTGTATGCGCTTACACTGTGGGCAGCCGGTCTGACGGGCACACTGAAGACAACACTGCTGGCTGCGTTTGGGCTGTTTCACAAGGTATATCCCTGCGGTATGATGGGGGGCTTATTTATCACTTCAACAAAGGTGAACGAATTTTTATCTGCGATGCATCGGCTCCGTGTTCCGAAAAAGATTGTTATTCCGCTTGCAGTAATGATCCGTTATTTCCCCACAATCGGTGAAGATTGGCGGTATATTAAAGATGCAATGCGGATGCGTGATGTGTCGCCGACGCTTGCAGGATTTGTGAAACAGCCGGTAATGACCGTTGAGTGTATTTACGTGCCGTTGCTGTCAGCGGCATCAAAAACAGCTGACGAGCTTTCTATTGCTGCCCTTACCCGCGGTATCGAAAATCCCCATCCGCGAACGTGTCTTGTGCAGACTCAATTTAGGTTTGCAGATGCCATAACCGCTGCGGTCTTTTTACTGTATACAGCGTTGGCATTACTATTTTAATAACTAATAACCTCGATATTCATTTCAGCGCTTATTTTTGCTAACTTTTTATCGCGTGTTAATAATTTTGCGTTGTATTTTTGTGCAACGATAAGATAAAACATATCATAGACAGGATGCCGATATTTTATTGATTCTTTATAAGCCTTGTTACATAATAGTTTGGTCTGAATAAAATCATCTATCAACTCGATACAATACTCTATGCCCTTTTCGCATATTGTTGTATCCAAAGAAGAAAAGTTCCTATATTTCCAGAAAACATTTGTAATTTCTGATGGATAAATATCCGGTGCAAAAATGCAGTCAGTATTTGCACATATTTCTTTAAACAAAGATGCATATCATAGTTAATGCCATTTCAATAGCTGTACTGGCATCAAGCACTATATTCATCGTTCTCTATCCTCACGTAGTAAGGTTACCGGATCCTGTAGCAGGACATCAGGGATCGCGAGGTCTTCCATTTTCTTTAATGTCATTCGGCGCCTGTTTTTATTGGCATTACTGTTGTTCAAGCTTTCTTTTAAAAGAATTATTGTTTGTTCCGCAATCGATCGTTGTTCTTGTGCTGCCAGATATTGTATTTGCATATACATATCATTCGGTATATTCCGTACTTGAATGGTAGGCATAGTATCTCCTCTAAAAAGTCAAGAAGAAAGTAGCAATTTTCGATTGACTTCTCGTATACTAGACGTTCAGTGTAGTTTTTTAATCAGGAGATGTCTAGTATTTACTTTAAGCTGTATGGAAAAAATCCATGATTTACAGTAATATAAGCACTGTATATACCACGTTAAAGGTGCAATACGGTACTATGATAACGATACGAGATGTTTCTTTTACCTATTCCGGTAATGAAACGGATGGCATACATCATATCAATTTAGAAATACAAAAAGGTGAATGTGTTTTGCTCTGCGGACGTTCCGGTTGCGGCAAAACAACGGTTACGCGGTTGATCAACGGATTAATTCCTTCCTTTTATATGGGTGCGCTTACCGGTTCCGTACTTATTGACAATCAGCCTGTCAGCGAATTACCGTTGTATAAAATTGCCAAGCGAGTCGGATCGGTGTTTCAAAATCCGCGGACACAATTTTTTAATGTTGATACCGACAGCGAAATTGCATTCGGTATTGAAAATGAAGGATATCCGCAGGAGCAACTGGTAGAGCGGGTACGGCAAACAGCCGAAGAGCTGCATATCGAAACTTTGAGCGGAAGAAATATCTTTGAGCTTTCCGGCGGCGAAAAACAAAAAATCGCCTTTGCCTCGGTGTATGCGATGAATCCCGATATATATGTACTTGATGAACCTTCGTCAAATTTGGATTCGGAATCGATTACTGCGCTGCAAAGCTACATACAGAATATAAAAGCGCAAGGGAAGACAGTCATTGTTGCGGAGCACCGGCTGTATTATTTAGCTGATCTTGCAGATAAAATCGTATATATGGAAAATGGCTGTATTGCCCGCATATTCGCACCGATGGAGTTTAAGTCGCTTTCTGCTGAAACACGTCACCGAATGGGGCTGCGGGCAATTCATTTGCAGGAAGAAATCCTTTCTTCTCTACATAATGAGGCGATGGATATTCGCTCAGAAACTCCCTGCCGTATGAACGGAGCAGCGTCGGTTCAGACCACACAAGATACGGCTCAGTCTCCCCAACTACCGGTTCAGCCAGCGCTGGCAGTGCCGCTTACGTTAGAGCTGCAGAATGTTTCACTGTACCGTAAGAAAAAACGCATCCTCCATAATCTTTCTTTGTCTGCCCATGCAGGAGAGATTATTGCAATTACCGGCGCAAACGGTACGGGAAAGACAACCTTTGTCCGTGCCTTGTGCGGTCTGCACAAGGAAACATCCGGCAGTTTTCTATGGAACGGAAAACCGCTTAAATCCAAAGAACGGTTACAGCATACGTATATGGTGATGCAGGATGTGAACTACCAGCTTTTTGCCGAAAGCGTAGAGGCAGAATGCTCATTCGGTTTGAAAGCTGCACAAGCAGAAGCCGTAGAAGCAGCGCTCAACGCTTTGCATTTAACGGAAATCCGTACACGGCACCCCGGCTCTCTTTCGGGCGGACAAAAACAGCGGGTTGCTATTGCGGCGGGA
>NZ_CALHGC010000004.1 GCF_938029485.1 uncultured Treponema sp.
GCAATAACGTCGTGGTTACTGGCCAGCAGGGAGGTGAGGGCACAGGCTGCCGGTTTACAGGATGTGAATATCTACGGATTCCGCGGGCTTTTGTTTGCACAAACGCTCTCGTACTTTCCTATTGCATACTTGCTTTTAAACGGAGTGCTCGGTTCGATTGATCCTTCAATTGAAGAAGCAGCCCGCAATATGGGTGCTTCACGGGGCAAGACCTTTCTTCACGTTACGTTGCCGCTTTGCTTACCCGGTATTGCGAACGCATTTTTGCTGGTATTTATCAAATCGGTTGCCGACTTCGGGAACCCCATCACCATCGGCGGCAACTATCAGACCTTAGCGACACAAATTTACTATCAGGCAATCGGTAATTATGATATGCAGGGCGGCGCAGCGGTGGCTATTTTATTGCTGCTGATTTCGATCGGCCTTTTTGCTCTCAGTAAGCTCTGGGTAGAAAAGAAAACCTTTGTTACCATTACCGGCAAGGCGGCACGCGGACGAGTGCTGATTGATGAAAAACATATCGCAGCGCCCATCAATGCAGGCTGCTATTTTATTTCGTTCATCGTTATCGGCTTGTATATCCTCATTCCACTCGTTTCGTTTGTTAAACTATGGGGTATCAATTATACGTTCACCCTTGAACATTACCGGTATGCATTCGGTATCGGTATGAAGAGTCTCCGTGATTCAACGTTGATGGCGGCGCTTGCGACTCCGGTTACCGGTATATTGGCAATGGTTATCGCCTTTTTAACGGTACGTAAGCGGTTTGTCGGTAGAAAAGCAATGGAATTGATTTCGATGCTCGGTATGACGGTGCCGGGTACGGTCATGGGAATCGGCTATGTGCTGTCCTTTAATACTCCGCCGCTTGTGCTTACCGGTACAATGCTCATCATCGTGCTGTCCTATGTGTTCCGCTATCTTCCGGTCGGCGTACAATCGGGTGTAACCTCGTTAAAGCAGATTGATCCTTCCATAGAAGAAGCAGCGGCTGATCTAGGCGCGAACTCGTTTACGACATTTACAACCGTTACACTGCCGCTCATTAAAACCGCATTTTTCGGCGGACTCGTCTACACTTTCGTGAAGAGTATGACATCGATCAGCGCCGTTATCTTTTTGGTATCGGCGCGGTACAAGCTTTTGACGGTTTCCATTCTCGATCAGGTAGACTCGGGAAAATTCGGCGTCGCTTCGGCCTTATCAACGATGCTGATTGTCGTTGTATATATTGCA
>NZ_CALHGC010000005.1 GCF_938029485.1 uncultured Treponema sp.
ATCATTATTAGTGAAGCAGTACGAGAACAGCTTCCTGAAAGCTACTGGAGAACACATACCTGCTTCTATCACGGCAAAATACAATTTCACGGTAAGAAACATTTAACGAATATTTACGAGGTTGATTCGCTATGAAAAAGATAATTCTAGGGGCACTCCCGTTTATTTGTATGTTTCTTATAATAACATTTATTTCTAAAGCAAAACCGACTCAGCGCTTACGAGAGCATTCCATAACGGTACAAAACGGTCTCTTAACGCTGCCGGATCATAATGACTCCGATGTATTTAGTATTAAAGGAAACTGGCATTTTACGCCTAACCAATTTTATTGTTTTAATAATACTGCACAACCGCAATATGCCCCTTTGCCGGGAAAATTAAGTGATTCTCCTTTGCACAGCGCTTATGGGTATGCTTCTTATGGGCTGCATATTGTCGGCTTAGATCCTGAGAAAATATATGCGTTACGGACAGGCTACATTCTGTCAAGCAGCACTATTATTATTAACGGATTGGATAGGGCAGGGCAGGGGCAGCCCGGAATATCGAAAAAGACCGAACAGCCCGGAAAAACAATCTGTGTTGCGACTTTTAAACCTCTAAAAAACGGTACGGCTGATGTTATTATCAATATTTCAAATTTTCATAATCGATATGGAGGAATCGATCAGCAAATCCTTCTCGGATCGGCTGAAAAGCTGAACGGACTATTTGTATTTGATCTACTGTTTTATAATTTCTCCTGTATTGTGCTTTTTGTATTCGGTATGTTTTTTCTTGCGCTCTATTTAAATTATCAAAAAATTTCGTATATACTATGGTTTGCTTTTACCGCCTTAACAATAAGTACCCGTATTGCCGTTTTTTATCCGCATATTCTTGCACAAGCTTGGCCGTCAATACCATGGAAATTATATTTTATTTTAAGATATGCATCTATTCCGCTATCCGTATTATTTTTCACCGCCTTTATCAAAAATGTATTTGACAAGCAATATAAAATATTTTATTGGGGGATTGTCAGCCTTTGTGTAATAATGATCATCTTTATTTGTATTGCCCCAACGTCATTGGTATCTTATTATTTAGCTGCTCAGCAAACGATTATTATTATAGGAGCTGTATATAATGCCGCTATCGTTATAGATGCATGCATCAAAAGAAAACGATATGCTATATGGAGCGCCGCCATAGAGTTCATTCTGGCAAGTTTTGCGATTCATGATACCTTAGTAAGTCAATGGATCATTCACGGTAAATTTCTTTTACAGGAAGGCGCTGTGATAGCAATCATCATTGCCGTCATTATGAGTATTGACAGTTATACTTCGTCAATCTATCGGATTGAATGGCTGGTTAGAGAACGAAGAAAGATACAATATGCATTACGCCGCTTTTTTCCGAATCAACTTCTTCTTTACCTTCAAAAAAACAGCATTACCGAAATAAATACGGGCGATGCTTCCGAATTAACGATGACCGCTCTTTCAGTTGATATCAGATCTTTTACCGGTATGGCGGAGCAACTCGAACCTGATGAAGTATTTATATTACTGAATAAATATTTTGCCTTAGTCGCTCCGATAATCAGAAAATACGGCGGTGTTATTATGAAATTTCTCGGAGACGGATTTACAGCGCTCTTTGCCGAAAATCCGGATGTAGCTGTTTCATGCGGTATTGAAATTCAGAAAAAATTACAAGAAAAAAAAATTTACTTAAAAGATATGCCGCCTATTAGGGTAGGAATTGGAATTGATACCGGCAAGATTTTATTAGGCGTTATCGGAAATGACGAACGATTGGACAGTATTGTTATTTCAAATGCTTGTTCTACGGCAGAAAAATTACAAACGGCCACGAAGGTTTATTCCAACACGATTATTATTTCAGAGTCAATTCTGAACTCACTTCAGCATCCTGAAGATTTCCATATACGGCGTATTCAAGAAACAATAACTATCGGTGAAACGGTAGAAGAAGCTCTCTATGAGGTTTATGATTGTGATAGTCCGGATGTGCAAAACAAAAAGCAAAAAACAGCTTCGTATATTGAAACAGCATTGAAAAAACTCCAAGGAAGAAGTTATGCCAGTGCTCAAACATATATTGCAAAATCACTGGAAATATTCCCGGATGATCCGTTAGCGCTGCATTATCAAAAACTGCTGCGGGAGATCATCTACAATCTCTAAAAGTGCATAAGAAAAGAAATGGAATTACCTTATATGCAATCATATTCAATAGTTAAAAGCAACATTTTAGTAGACAGAACGCTCATTATTGATAGATTTGAGCAAATATTATATCACGTTTTATACCGTTTTGTCTAGTAGCAGTTGTTCAATCGCATCAATACTGCTGTCGGGAGTTGATGCGCCGGCAATGAGGCCGATTGTTCTATATTGACGAACTTCCTGCGGAATATCACATGAGGATTCGGCGAGCCATGCCGGTTTACCTCTATCGATAGCTGTTTGCAAAAGACGGCGCGTATTGGCGGAATTTTTACCGCCTATGACGAGTATCGCATCGACTTCTTCAATAAGCTCAAGAAGCGCTTCCTGCCGTTCATCGGTTGCGGGACAAATAGTTTCCAGAACGGTAAGCTTGGGGATTTTTTTACGGAGAATTTCGGCTATTGCGCGGTATTCTTCCCGCTTAATCGTTGTCTGAGCAATAAGAACGGTAGGAGTTCCATCGTGCTGTAGAGCTTCCGCTTCTGCAGCCGTTTGCACGGTAGCGCATCTACCGTTTGGAACCGACAAGGCATAGCCTTTTATCCCGATCAATTCTCCGTGATTTTTATCTCCGGCAAGGATGACCGTATAACCTTTTCGGGAATATTGCGCAGCCCGAAGCTGACTCGCAATAACCCGTGGGCAGGTCGCATCGATAATAACAGCATCGCAGTCTATAAGTTCTTGCCGTTTTTGTGGAGAAATTCCGTGTGCTCTAATAATGATAGGAGATTGAGGCATTATTTGCGGTTTTAGCTCCTTGTCGGGGTTTACGATATGCACCCCCTTTTCTTCTAAAAGCCGCATCGTTACCGGATTATGGATGAGCGGGCCATAGGTATACACGGTTTTATCGAGGTAATCGTCAAGCGCACGATATACTGCTTCCACCGCTTTCCGTACACCCATACAGTAACCAAGCACTTTTGCACGCTTTACCTGATGAACTTGCCCTTGCCGACCAATAAGATCGGGAGCAGTATCGTGGGACGCGCTGTCCATATCTTCTTCTCCCTAATTAAAATCTTTGATAATTTCTTTCACAGCTAAAATAAGCTGTTCCAGATCACTCTTTTCCGTACTATGACCGATAGAAATCCGTATGGCATTTTGGGCAATATCGGGACTGACGGAAATTGCTGCAAGTATCGGCCGGATTTTTTTCTTTGATGAACAGGCAGAACCTGCTGAAACAAAGATACCGCGATCGGAGAGACACCGCATCATAATTTCTGCCGGAACATTTTTTAAACTTATTTGTATAATCCACGGAGAAAATACATAAGAAGTTTTTTGGGAGACGGACGTATGTGAAACCGGTGCCGGATCCGAAAGTTGGGCAAGTATTCTTACGGCGGGGGTAATCGAGCATTCCGGGATTTT
>NZ_CALHGC010000006.1 GCF_938029485.1 uncultured Treponema sp.
ATTCAGCTGCCCCTCCCCTACCCGCTTGACAGCAGGAGAATATTGGCGCCGCTCGATCCGGCGAAAGACGTCGATGGCTTTACACCGGAAAATTTGGGACGATTGCTTACCGGCAGTCAGGGCTTTATCCCCTGTACGCCGCAGGGCATTATGTATGCGCTGCGGGAATACGGTATCCCCGTGAGCGGCACCCATGCGGTTATTGTCGGGCGATCTGCGATTGTCGGGAAGCCCCTTGCCGCCTTGCTCACTGCCGCGGACGCAACTGTCACGCTCTGCCATAGTAAAACAAAAGACCTTGCCGCAATCACTCGGCAAGCGGATATTTTGATTGCAGCAGCGGGTCATCCGGCACTTATTACCGGCAGCATGATAAAAAAAGGCGCCGCAGTTATCGATGTGGGAATTAACCGCGTCCCCGATCCTACTGCACCCAAAGGCAGCAGGCTGACCGGCGATGTTGACTTTGAAAGCGCCGCTGAACAAGCCGGCTGGATTACCCCGGTTCCCGGCGGTGTCGGTCCTTTAACCGTAGCGATGGTACTGCGAAACACCCTGCGTGCCGCACAGCTCCGGCATGGTTGCTTACCGGAACCGGAAACCGGAGCAGGGCTTAACACAGGCCTCGCCGGATGCTAGTTCTCAGCCGCAGCCGGGAGCAAACCGCTCGACACGAACCCACTGTAGCGCCGGATGCAGGAGCAACGGATAAACCGGCGGTTATGCCCGACATATTGGTATCTATCCCCGAAGCATCGGCGCCCATACCCGAAGCTGCGGCGGAACTTACCGTAAAAAAATCGGTGTTCCGTGCCGAGGTGTTTTATACGGACAATGCGCAGGAAGCTAAAGAAACCGTAAAGCGGCAAAAAGACCAATACCGCGATGCCCGGCACGTGGTACACGCCTTTGTTATCGGCGAAAGCGGCGCGGTACTCGGTTGCAGCGATGACGGAGAGCCGGCAGGCACGGCGGGACAGCCGGTTCTGGCCGTCTTAAAGGGAAGCGGAATTACCAATATTCTTGTAACCGTTACCCGCTGGTTCGGTGGCACCCTATTGGGAACAGGCGGCTTGGTAAAAGCCTATTCTACGGCGGCAAAAGAGGTGCTTGCCAAAGTACACACGGAGCCGCTCATTCAAAAAGCGGAGTTCACCTGCGAATGCAGCTATGAGAATCACAACCCGCTGCTCCGCGCCGCCGCACACCTGCCGATCAGCTTTGCACAAACGGAATTTGCACAAACCGTCCGGCTGAGCGGGTCAATTCCACTTGAATATTGCAATGAGCTTGCTCAGCTTGTTACGGAAATCACCAAGGGCACTTCTTCGGTGCAATTTTCAGAATAAGGAACCTCTAAAAGCGGACATATTTCCAAAGGAGAAACCTATGTTTAACAGCATCAGCGGAACACTGACCGGTAAAACGGCGGAGTCCATCTACATAGAAACCAATGGCATTGAATGGGAAGTTTTTGTATCAGCCCTGAGTGCAGACCGATTCGGAACTGCGGGGAGTACGGTACGGGTCTATACATGGCTCTATCATCGGGAAGATCAGATGAGGCTTTTCGGTTTTTTAACGCCGGCAGAGCGGAGTCTTTTTTTGGACTTAACAAAGGTTGACGGGATTGGCCCGAAACAAGCGCTAAAGATTCTTTCCGGTCTTGACGGCGCAGCGCTGGAAGCGGCTCTTGAGGCAGGGGATGTCGCACGGCTGCAAAGCATCCCCGGTATCGGAAAGAAAACAGCGCAAAAGATGGTGCTTGCTTTGAAAGGACAACTCACCGGATTACACGACACGGGACGGGCGGAAACGGCAAAAAAATCGGAGTTTGAAGATATCATCACCGCTCTTATCAATATGGGATACGATCGAAAGCGTGCTGCAGAAACGGTAGAATCGGTTGCGCAATCCATGCGCGCGAAAGGTATTGATCCTGCTGCAAAAGAAGAAGAGTTATTCCGCACCGCGATTGTCAATTTGAGTTCAACGTAGATAGTGCAGATGCAATTAATAAGGATATTAAAAAAGCTTTTTCCAAATTAGACGGGGATTATGCTTGACATCCTTGGCGGATAGGCGCAGAGTTCATTCTTTTACAGTGTTTCTGCTACCCACGTATCAGCGGTGTCTTCATCAATGCCGTCCCCGAATGCCGCACCTATCAGAATGATTTTTTTGCCGGAGGTTTGGTACGGTTCGGCATAGCCCTGCTCTTTGATTTGATCGAGAGCCGATTGCGCTGTACCGTTTCCCATCAACTTAAATTCAAAAATATAGATGGTATCGGCAGTATGTACAATACAATCCGCTCGTCCACGCGAGCTCTGTACTTCCGTTTGCGCAAATTGCCCCATCAAGGTAAAAATCAGATAAAATGCTATTTGATAATCCCGCTCCCGCATTTTGACGTTCTCTTTTGCGGCAAGGCTATACGGTAAACCGGCGCAGGCAGTGTACATCCGCTCCATAAATGAATCAAGCTTTTCTTTTTGTAAATCCCGCACAAAATTCCCGATGAATAAGCCGCTGTTATCCTTCGCAATCGAGGTATACACCGGTATCAGATTATCTAAAAAGCCGTATTTTACCTCATCATTCGGAAAGCCCAGCTTGTACAACCGAAACTCCGGGTCATACCCCTTGATGGTCAGGTACCCTGCTTGAAACAAAATCGGCAACGGATTTTGCAAATCAGGGCGGTAATCCTGCAGCGCATTTTCCGTCATCTCCGCATCTTCAAGTATTTCCCGTATGTTGCCGGTTTGTTTTTGCAAAAGCTGCACGAGGAATGTCGGCGTACCCGTTGCAAACCAGTAATCCCGGAATGCTTTACCGGTAAAGACACTTAACAAGCTAAAGGGATTATAGACATTGATAGCATTTTCCGAAAAGTGATAGCCGTCATACCGCTGCTTGAGCTGTGCAAGCGTTTGTTCGACCGAAAGGTTCTGCGTTTCTGCAAGTATTTGTATTTCGGGCTGAAAATTTGCTTCCAGCTCTTGCTGCGTAATTCCGCACAACGCAGCATAGTCACGATCAAGCGAAATATCGCGGAGATTATTCAAGTCGCTAAAGATACTGACCTTGCTAAACTTTGTTACACCGGTTAGGAATACAAAACGGAGATACTGATCGCAGGATTTAAACACACCGTAAAAACCTTTCAGAATGCGGCGATATGTTTCGTTTAATGCTTCATCGGTATTCATTGTTTCCAAAAGCGGCTTGTCATACTCATCAACTAATACGACGACCTGTTTACCGGTTTTCTCGTAGATACGCTGAATAAGGTCTTTCAATCGACTGTCCGGGGCATCCTCTCTCCGCTCAATCGTAAAAGTTTTCTCCCAATCGCGGAGGTGTGCGTTCAAAATATCCAGCAATGCCTGTTCATCGGTATAAGCCTTTGCATTAAAATCCAGATATAACACCGGATACTCCTGCCACAGTTCCCGATTTCCGGCCTCGGCATTTTCAAGTTTTTCTATTGCAAGACCGCTAAACAGCTCTTTTTGACCGAGAAAGTACGCTTTTAATGTGGAAAGCAAAAGACTTTTCCCAAACCGACGCGGGCGGCTTAAGAAATAGGGATTACTCTTTTGAACAAGGTTCCATAGTAATCCCGTTTTATCAATATAAACGAGTGAATCCCGACGAAGTTTTTCGAAGCTCTGTATGCCTATCGGCAAATTCCGTGTAACATCCATGAAGCTAGTATAGCAAGGTTTTATGATTGAGCCAATGGGGATGTCGCAAAAGTTGGTTACTTTTTGGACATCGCCATCAGCATAGCTGATAGCGAGTTTAAAATTAAGTCTTTATACTATTCTATTGCAATACCGTGGCGTTTTTTAGGGTACTGTTTCAGCATCGCAATAGAATTACGCTTGTCTCCGAATACGAAGCCGCCGTTCCAATACTCCAAAGCGGCAAACAAGGCATTTCCGCCATCGTTATCATCACTTTGATCCGTTCTAAAGGAAACATACTCTCCGAGGTTTGTAAAATCCTGTTTATGGAGACATTCCAGCCGTTTCAGGTTAAACTCATTCCATTTTTCTATGTCCTTAAAGCCGGAACCTTCATCTTCTACAATAAGGTGTGCGTGCTCCGAACTGAATTCGTACCAGACCTTTACCTTTTTTTTAAGGTCGCATTTATTTCCATGTTTTACGGCATTTTTGATTATTTCGCTGATTTGCTGCTCCAACAGGTTAATTCCTTTAATTTCCAACGGAGCGGACTGGACGATTAAAAGAGTAAAATAACGAATCTGCCGAAAATCCGAAGGGAATTCCTTATACAGCATACCGGTTTTATCGAACAACGGATCTTTTCCGTCAACACGTAATTCTTTGATCATAGTACAACTTTCTCCTATTGGCTATCCGCTAATTTTTGCAAAGCCTCTTCCAAAGTCTCGGCAATCGGAAAGAAGCCCATCAGTTTTGTCAATTCGATAACTTTTTTTACCGAACCGTGAATATTCGTAATATACAATTTCAAATTTTTCTTCTTCAAGGTTGAACAGATATAAATCAGCGCTCCGATACCGGAAGAATCGATATATTCAACTTCTTCAAGATTGAGCACAATACATTTAATCTGACGTTCAAGCATCTTTGCAATCAGTTCTTTGAGTTTATACGAATTGTATAAATCCATCTCACCGCTTACATCGACAATGTATACCTCTTTGTTTTTCCGCATTTTTAGTTCCATGCCTTGTTCTCCTTAGCGCTATTTTACCTTGATAATCATCACCGTCTGATCGTCATGCGGCAATGTTTTTCCCATAAACATTTTTATTTGTTTATTAATCTTATCAGTAATTGTTTTTGCAGGCAATGAGGCATTTGCCGTCAAAAGCTCTGCAAGAGCTTTTAATCCGAACGGTTCTCCTCGATCATTGAGTGTTTCAATGATACCGTCGGTAAATAAAACGGCAATATCGCCTTTTTCAACCTGAATCTTTTTACAGGTATAGACCGATTTAGTATCCACGCCGATAGGATCCGATTTTTGTTCCAGCCGAACCAATTTCTTTGTAGAAGCCTTCCACAATATAAGCGGCTGCGTTCCCGCATTTACATACTCAATGCTTTTCTCTGCAGGAATATACGCCAATAACGATATGCTTGCATAGTGGTCAATCGATATTTTTCCGGTAATACCTTTGTTTAAAATATCAAGGATACTTTGCGTACTTTGCGCCGTATTGGTGATAAGATAGAGCAGCGACCGGATCATTACCATAACAATACAGGCGTGGATACTTTTACCGGCAACATCTGCAGCAACACAGAAAAGTCTATCTTTCCGGTTCCGGATAATATCATAGTAGTCGCTGCAAACACCCCGCGCCTGATTAAAAAGCACCGAAAAATTCAAGTCTGCCGTGTCGGCGAGCTTTTTGGGAAGCAAAATTTTCTGAATACGGCTTGCAATATCGGTTTCATTTTCGATAGTAGTTAATTCCGTTTCTTCCTGCAAGTCGTATATCAGTTTGAGCGCCGCCGTTGCATAGCTCGTAAGCATTTCACCGATCTGTACATCGGATTCGTTAAAAGGAGCACGATCGGTACTGCGCGATAAAGAAATAACCCCGCCTATAGTGTCATGGTACACCATCGGAAGGGTCAATAACGAGCCGGGCACAAGAAACGGTTCTTCTCCGTTGACTACAATTCTGTCGTCTTCCTGCGCATTTTCAATCAGAATAGGTTTTGCCGAACGCGCCGCTTCACCGAAAAACGACTTATTGAGCGGAAACTCCGCATATTTAAAATTGGTTTCAACTTGTTCCTGCTGATGCGGCACATCATCGGGCAGCTTATACGGCGGCGGATAATTTCCGCTGTACGCCTTGACACTGAGCACATCCTCAAATTCACCGATAGTAAGGATAACCCCTCCGTCCGCAAAAAGCCGTTCGATCATGATTTTATTGATAAAACCGAGAATCCCTGCAGTATCGATTTGCTGCCGTATCGCTTCCGCGGCTTTTATCAGAAACGTATTACCCACCGGTAACAATTCTTTGGCCCTCATAGCGATTTCATTAGGGCGTTGTGCTTGTACCAACTCTTCCTGAAGCAGCTCCATCCGTGTTTTAAGCTTCGTATATTCCCGCCGGTACAACGCATCGTTTGAAGCAATTACCACCAATAGAATAAAGCAAACTGCGCCGAGTGCTAACGGAGCAAGCGGGATAGAAACATATCTGAAGTATCCTGCTGCCGCTATAGACAAGAGCATAATCACAACCAGCACAATATTATATAATTGAACCGATCGTGTACTTTTTCTATTCTTTACGGCACGTATTACGAAAAACAAGCAACATATTATGCTTACCGCAAGGAATGCCATCGCGGCGGAAACTATTTTCATAAGGGTAATTCTATCATCTATTACCGGTATCGTCAATTATAAAACTCTCACAAACTTTTTAAACAGCGACTTGTCTATATTGCTTTTTTTGAGTATGTTATGCCATATAGATAGGGAATCTCCACTACCTTCACCGGAGTTTTGAGCGGAATCCTAAAGTAAAAGATGAGGCAACGGCAGTTATGAATCAAAATGATGATAAGAACAAAAAGGATCCTGACGAACGAGATCCCTTTAATTTTTTTAAGTTGAGTCCCGAACCGTCCAATAGCAATAATAACAAGGATCAAAAAAAACCTCGATTACCTTTTATCGCTATTATTATCGGCGTGTTTGTTGCGCTGCTCATTGCAAACCAATTCTTAATGAAGCAAGAAGCGAACATTATTCCTTTTTCGGAGTTTAAAGACCGCGTTGCATCGGGTGAAATCGTTAAAGTTATTATGGGGCCGACGTACTTTACCGGACAAACAAAAACACAGGCGAGCAGTGAGCAGCCCCGCAGCAAGCTGCCGTTTTTATCGGCAGATGCGGGAGATGCCTATCAAACGGTCGGTATTTATTCGGAATCGTTTTTACAGCTGCTTGACGAACATAATGTCATCTACTTAGTACGCCCGAAAGAAAACAACTTTATTGTCGACTTTTTGGTTCAATGGATATTGCCGTTCGGCTTTATCTTCCTTTTATGGCATTTTGTCATGAAGCGCTTCACCTCAAATCTCGGCGGACTCGGCGGCAGTATTTTTTCCGGCGGGCAGGCTCGGTCGGCAGCCGTAGAAGAGGGAAAAGTTACCGCCCGCTTCAGCGATGTCGCCGGCGTCGATGAAGCAAAGGAAGAACTGGTTGAGGTTGTCGACTTTTTGAAGTTTCCGCAAAAATACACTGAAATAGGCGGTAAAATTCCCCGCGGCGTTTTGCTGGTCGGTCCGCCCGGTACCGGCAAAACCTTGCTGGCCCGCGCCGTTGCAGGAGAATCCGGCGTTCCTTTCTTTAGAATCAGCGGTTCTGACTTTGTAGAGATGTTTGTCGGTGTCGGCGCATCCCGCGTACGCGATCTTTTTAAACAAGCGCGGGAAAAAGCTCCTTGTATCATTTTTATCGATGAGCTCGATGCCATCGGTAAGTCCCGTTTAAATTCCATTCATTCAAACGACGAGCGGGAGCAGACGCTTAACCAGCTCCTCGTAGAAATGGACGGATTCGATAACAGCACGGGACTTATTTTGCTTGCAGCGACCAACCGCCCCGATGTTCTTGACCCCGCGCTGCTCCGTCCGGGACGGTTTGACCGGCAGGTTGCGGTCGATCGCCCCGATATGAAAGGGCGGGAGCAGATTCTCAAGATACACGCTAAGGATGTTAAACTGGCAAACGGCATTGACCTCAGCGATACGGCGCGGATTACGAGCGGCTTTTCCGGCGCAGACCTTGCAAACGTAATTAACGAGGCTGCGTTGCTTGCAGTACGCGGCGGCCGTAAGGAAGTTATTACGGAGGATCTCAACGAAGCGGTGGAAAAGGCCATCGCCGGTTTACAGAAGAAAAGCAGGGTTGTAAAGGAAAAAGAACGCCAAATCGTGGCATACCACGAAACCGGACACGCAATAACGGCCGCCTTTACCGAAGGAGCCGATAAGGTACATAAGGTTTCCATTATACCGCGCGGTATTGCAGCGCTCGGCTATACCTTAAACATCCCCGAAGAAGACCGCTTCCTGCGTACCGAAAAAGAACTGCTCGCAGAGGTTGACTGCCTGCTCGGCGGGCGGGCTGCCGAATTTGTGCAGTTCGGCGTCGTTTCCACCGGCGCCGCGAACGATCTGTCACGCGCGACCGATATTATCCGCGGCATGATAACCGACTACGGTATGAGCGGCCGCTTTAAAAACGTTGCGCTTTCAAAGCGGGGCGGCGGGTACGGCGCCGGAGACCCTCAGCTGGTACGTGAATATTCGGAAACGACACAGCAGTATATCGATGAAGAGATC
>NZ_CALHGC010000007.1 GCF_938029485.1 uncultured Treponema sp.
GCACTTTATTCTAAAAGAGGCAAACGCATCAGACAGATATATTAAATTCCGCAAAATAAGAGAGACTATGAGACCATTTGAACCGCGAAGAGGTTCAACTCTGGTCGAGTAGACTCTCTCATTTTGCGGGGAATATTCATAAAACGTCTGATGCATTTCCCGATTGTCCTCAAGGTTTCCCTCCAAATTCCGACACTGTATCAGAAGGGGTATCAGATGGACAAAACATCGACTGCAGAGAAAATCGAACAGATCTTGCAGCAGCAAATTAACGTGATGAAAGAAGTATATGCATATCAAAAAGAGCTTTCCGACTCCGTGCGGAACCGTTCATGGGAAGGGATTGAACGTTACGTGCTGAAAAGTACGGAGGCTTCCAACAAGTTTTTACGACTCGATAAGCAGTGTTTTTTGCTTCTCAATCAGCTTGATCCGTATAACGAAGATGTACGCGATTTTTACGGCTACATTGCATTGCTGCCTGCGGAAAATCAAAAAAAGCTCAGTTATTTATATCGCAGTCTACAGCAGCAGGTGCAGCTCTCAAAAACTGCAAACGATACGCTTGATGCCTACGTTACGTATGTACAGACGTTGGTACAAGATATGATGGATGCCGCGGCAATCGGTACAAGAACGTCATTTTATACCCGCACCGGTGCACCGAGCCAATCGAATTACAGCAGTTTGGTTATCGATACGGTATTTTAACGGAATGATGTCTTAATAGCGGCGTTGATTGATGCAAGCAAAACATCATTAGTGCCCTACATATATTCAAGGAGGAAAGAATGTCTACATTTGCTTCGATTGAATTGGGAAAACGCAGTTTATTTGCGCAACAGCAGGCTATTCAAACTGCCGGTCATAACATATCGAACTCATCCACGGAAGGATATACCCGTCAGCGTGTTCAGCTCGATTCTTACGAGCCGCTGTACCGTCCCGATCTTTCACGGGCGGAAACTCCCGGACAAATCGGACAGGGTGTTGCTGTCAGCTCCATTACCCGCCTGCGCGACGAGCTGTTGGATCAGCGGATTGTCGCCCAAACCGATAAGCAGGGGTACTGGGAAACACGCGATTCCTACATTTATATGTTGGAACAGCTATATAACGAACCGGAGGATACTTCCGTACGGACGCGGCTCGATCAATTTTGGGATTCATGGCAGGAGCTGTCAGTCTATCCTGAATCGACGGCGGCGCGCAGTGCGGTTGCTACCCGCGCAAAAACGCTGACAGATGCCGTACACCATCAGTATCGGGGATTGCAGGGCATCCGCGATATGATCAACGGCGACATTGAAGCGCGGGTTAAGCAGGTAAACTCCTTTACCCGGCAGATTGCGGCGCTCAATGAAGAGATCGTGAAAGTCAAAGCGATGGGAGATAATCCCAACGACTTGATGGATAAGCGTGACGTATTAACCGAAAAACTTGCCGACCTTATCTCCATCTCCGTAGAGAAGCGCGATGCCGACGAATCCTACATCATTTATTCGGACGGTATGGAATTAGTACAGGGGCGGACGTTCCGTACCTTCGGACTTAAAAGCGGTACCGGAAACGAAGGATATGCCAATGTCGTATGGGAAGATTCCGGCAATCTTGCACACTTCGGCGGCGGTAGGCTGGCTGCCCTTATCGAACTGCGCGACGGAGATGTACGCGACGAAATCAATAAACTCGATACGATGGCGATGAACTTTGTCGATCTTGTTAACGACATTCACCGCAATGCGATGGGCTTAAACGGAAAAACCGGTATCGATTTTTTCAAAGAACAATATTTTATCAACAATACGGTCGGTAATTTCGACCGGAACGGCGACGGTGAATACGATTCTTCATATATCTTCCGTTTGACCGGCGCATATAGTCTTGATCCGCGCGAACAAATCGGATTGGAAGGGACGATCACCCTTTCCGCAGGAACGGGAACGGTTCAAGTACCCTACGCTTCCACCGATATGGTCGCCGACCTTGTAGACCGCATCAACCGTTCCGGTGCAGAAGTTGTCGCGTATCTCGACCAAAACAACAAACTCGTGCTCAAGGGAACGGCGGCGCAGGATACCGAAAATCCCGACTTTGTTATCAGACACGTTGAGGATTCGGGACGCTTTTTAGCGGGATACGCCGGCGTGCTTACCGGAAGCGGTGCAGAAAACGCCTACGACTGGCAGCAGCCCGATGCGGTGAACGTACTGTCGCAGGAAGGCGCACAGTATGCCGTTTCCCCCATTGCGCACCCCTCCGGCTGGATGGAAATCAATCCGGTTGTGGTAAGCGATTTACAGAACATCGCCGCCGGCTATCCCAGTCCTGAAGGTATCCCCTACCCCGGCGATAACCGCGCTGCCGTCGCTATCGCTAAGATACGGAATACGCCGGTGATGGTCGGCAACACCCGCACCTTCGACGAATTTTTCGCCGAGGCAGTTACCGATATGGGCTTAAAGGGTGAACAGGCCGAGCTTGCATTAAATACGCAAACCGCTATCGGAAAGGAGCTCCGCGATATGCGCGACTCGATTTCCGGTGTCAACATCGACGAAGAATTGGCGGATATTATTAAATTCCAGCACGGCTACAATGCGACTGCTCGTTTTGTCGCTACCGTCAACGAGATGCTCGACACCGTGATTAACAGGCTTGGCGTCTAGGCCATGGGTAAATATATCAGGGGGCGGTGACTAATCGAAGCCGCAGAATAAAAGTGGCAGGAAAACCATTTGAATCGCGAAGCGATTCAACTCTGGTTGGACGGCCGCTTTTATTCTGCGGGCTATATCACACTACCCCTGATATATTTACCGGGAAAAAGGAGTAAGTATGCAACGGATTAGTTCAAATATGCGGCATTCGGACAGCAGCTATTCGGTGCGGAGGCAGGAAAGCAGGCTGCACAAGGTAAACAGTCAACTTAGCACGCAGCGGCGCATTCAGCAGCTTCGTGATGATCCTATTGCTGCAGGACATTCGGTGCGCTATAAATCGCTTTTGGCACGGCTTGACCGCTTTGAAAAAAATGCCAAGACGCTCAACGACCAATATAAGGTTGCCGAGGCGCCGATGCAGAGCGCGCTCAACATTATGCAGCGGCTCCGCGAGCTTTCCGTAGCGGGTGCAACCGGCACTTATACCGCTTCTGATCTTAAAAAGATGGCGCCTGAAGTAGATGAGCTGTTATACGAGCTTGTTCAAACGGCGAACAGTTTTAGTGCGGACGGCACCCGTCTCTTTGCCGGTACGAAAAGTTTTACCGAACCGTTTGAGATTGTGATGGGCGACATCGACGGCGCCGGTTCTGCGGTTATCACCAATGTACGGTACAACGGTTCCATCGACACCAAACAGGTGGAAAGCGATGAGCTTTCATTTATGGAGGCAAATCAGGCAGGGAACCGTATCTTTTGGGCGGAACGGCAAACGCTTTTTTCCGCAACCGATGCACGGAACTTCATCGTGCAGCAGGACAGCGCCATCGAGGTGGACGGCGTTACTATCCCGCTCATCGCGGGCGATAACGTCTATGCGATTATGTCTAAGATCAACAGTTCAGGCGCAGCGGTTAAGGCTTCGCTCGACCCTGTTACCAACGGTATGAATATCGAAACGACCGATGCACGGCAACTCTGGCTGCGCGATGCCGGAGAGGGAACCGTACTGTCATCTCTGGGGCTTGTTAAGCCGCAGCAGCGGCCGCCGTACAACCTTGCCGATTCGGTGCGCGTTTCGGGCGGTTCGCTTTTTGATGCGGTCATCGCAATGCGCAACGCGATGTATGCAGGCGACCATGAATCGCTCGGCGGCAAAGTACTCGGCAGTGTGGACGGGGCTATCGACAACCTCGCAGCGCGGCTTGCGGAAAACGGTTCCCGTTATGAACGCGCGGAAGCGGCGCTCGCCCGTTTGAATATGCAGATACCGAACGTAACGGGAGCGGAATCCCGCGAAGCCGATTTGGATTTGACACAAGCTATTTCCGATCTTAAAATGTATGAGTATACTCATCAAGCATCGTTAAGCACGGTCGGCAATTTATATAAGAATACGCTGCTCAATTATTTGAGGTAGCGATGACCGAAAGGGAGTTTTAGTATGGAAATAAAAACAAAGGCTCTGGGTACGGTTCAGATTGAAGAAGATCAAATCATCACCCTGTCTGAAGGTTTTTACGGGTTTAAAAAATATCACCGCTTTGCACTGCTCGATGCAAAGCAAAAACCGTTTATATGGATTCAATCGCTTGACGATGCAGAGCTTGCCTTTATCGCCATCGATCCCTTTATCTTTCGTCCCGATTATGAACTGGACATCGATGACGCTTTACTTGAACCGCTCGGTATTGAATCGCCTTCCGACGTATTGGTATTTGCGTTGGTAACCGTTCCGTCGGACGGGTCGGCAATTACGGCAAATCTGCAAGGACCGCTTATCATCAATAAAAAGAATAAAAAGGCAATGCAGCTGGTTATCGGCGGAGAAAAATGGAAGACTAAGCATGATATCGTCGCTGAAATGAAACGCGGAGGTGAACCATGCTAATCCTTTCCCGAAAGACAAACCAAAAAATCCGCGTCGGCGATTCAATTGAAATTACCGTTATTGAAGTACGGGGTGATCAGGTAAAAATCGGTGTCGAAGCCCCCCGCTCCGTCAAGGTATTTCGCGAAGAAATTTACGACGAAATTCAGCGCGAAAATAAAGCGGCACTCGCGACCGGCAATATCGATTCGCTTGCTCAACTGGGGTTGAAGTAAAAGAGTATCAAAGCACGCGCTCGTTTTTTGTAAAATAATTGATGCACGGAAAAGACCGGCTATTTTGCACTTGTCTCAAAGCTCAAACCCGCTGCCGTTATCCTTGCTGATGCGACTGAGCAGATTACGTACGCGTACAATAACCAATCAGTGAGTACCCAGCCAATTCGTGGGGAACGCTTCGTCATGGTGATGATCGGCCCCGAGCGGAATAACCGCAGCACAGTGAAGCACATAGTCGGCATCTTTTATACCGGCAAGACAATCGGAGTAATTTTGTATATTGCCGAACAATACTTCGATATTTTCATTTTGTTGAAGTTTCTTTGCCAGCCTTATATTCGTCTTTTTAGACCGCAGCATGACGCGGCACCGGAATGTTCCGGCCTGTACAATCTGCTTTAATGCTTCGGATCCCATCGTTCCGGACACTCCGGTTATCACATCGAAAACTTCTTCTTCATCTGGGCAAACATCTTGGCGATGTCTTCTTCCTCAGCTTCGGTGTCCGGCTCATGATACTGCACCAGCTCCGCAGGAATTTCTTCCAAGAACGGCGAGGGACTGCACTCCAACAAACCAGCCTGCCTGCGCCGAGTCCGGCAGCTCGTAATGATCAGCTTGTCGCGGGCGCGGGTAATGGCGACATAGAACAGGCGGCGCTCTTCTTCCACATCTCCCGCATTTTCTTCCATACTACGGGCATGGGGGATAATGCCTTCCTCGGCGCCGGCGATAAACACTACCGGGAACTCCAATCCCTTCGCTGCGTGGATGGTCATGATATTCACCTCGCCGGTATCTTCCTCATTTTGATCATCGCGGCTCAGCAGCGTAATCCTGTTGAGATAAGTATACAGCGAAGGGTCAAAGTTGTCGGGGTTTGTCTCCCACGTGTCGATGGACTGCAAGAGGCTTTCGATATTCAAAAACTTAAAGCGCGCCGCTTTTTCGTTCTTCTGAAATTCCTGCGTCAAATAATCAAAATACTGAATCCGCTCCACGAGTTTCCGCACCTTGTTTGCCAAGCCCTTTCCCGAAAGCAGCTGTTTCCGCTCGGAGTTGATCAGCTCGACAAATTCCTCCAAATCGGCAAGGCTCTTTTCGCGGAAGTCGTCCGGCGGACGCTCAAGCAGCGCATGAATCGCCATGCGGATAGAGCACTCCTTTTCCGTTGCGATTGCGGAGAGCACTTCCAGTGTTTTTTTTCCGATACCGCGCCGCGGTGTGTTGATAATACGCAGGAGGTTAATATCATCGTCGGGATTCGCAATCACCCGCAGATAGCTGATAATGTCTTTAATTTCTTTGCGCTGAAAAAAGCTCGTGCCGCCGGACATCCGGTACGGAATATTGGCATCGAGGAAGGCTTCTTCAATCGCGCGCCCTAAGCCGTTGGTGCGGATCAAAACACCGAAGTCCGCATAGCTCCGGTTCTCGCGCATCTTCTCCGTAAGGATAGTGTCCGCAATAAAGTCAGCCTCTGCCGCCTCATTCTCCGGGATAAAAATTTCAATCGGCTTGCCGGAGCCGTTCCCCGACCACAGCGCTTTTTCCTTCCGGTTGGTATTGTGCGAAATCACCCCGTTCGCAGCCGCTAAAATCGTACCGGTGGAACGGTAATTCTGCTCAAGCTTAATCTCCACCAGATGCGGAAAGTCCTTTTCAAACAGGCGGATATTTTCGTAATTCGCCCCCCGCCACGAATAAATAGACTGATCATCATCGCCTACCACGCAGACATTATCATCCGCAATCAAATGCATCATCTGATACTGCTGAATACTCGTGTCCTGAAACTCATCCACCATCACATACCGGTAGCGGTTCTTGTACACCGCAAGCACATCGGGATGTTCGGTAAAAAGCTTAATCGGCAGCATAATCAAATCGTCAAAATCCACCGCATTGAACAGCTTGAGTCCCGCCTGATATTCGTTATACAGCGGACGATACACCGCCGTCTGCGCCGTAAAGTTTTTCTGCCCCGTCTTTATCTGAGAAAACAGCGTCCCCACTCCGTACACATCGAGCGTTTCCGTTGCAATTTTCAGTTCCTTCGCCGACTCACGTATCAGCTGATTGCGGTCTACCTCATCGTAAATGCTAAAGTTCTGCCGCCATCCCAGCCGGTCAATATATTCCCGCAGGATTTTCACCCCCAGCGCGTGAAAAGTACTAATCGTTAAATTCTGTAACTTCTTACCCGTCAGCTCTTTAATCCGCTGCTCCATCTCCCGCGCCGCCTTGTTCGTAAAGGTCAACGCCAAAATCTGCGACTGAGGAATCCCGCTTTCCAGCATGTGCGCAATCCTAAACGTAATCACGCGCGTCTTCCCCGACCCCGCCCCCGCAATAATCAGCACCGGCCCGTTAATCGTATTGACCGCCTTCGCCTGCTCAGGATTCAAATGTTCCGTATTCATAAGAGAGAGGAGTATAGCATAAAAGATAAGGAAAAGATACGGAAGAAGTGGGCCTTTTGGTTCTTGTTTAGGTGGTTATTTGGTGGGGGAAGTCTCCCCCTGAGCGTCATAAAAGTACGCCTTTTCTGCCGTATTCGAGTAACGTTTTTCCGCTGCGCTGCAAAAATTACTGCTGCGCAGAACAAGCGGCGCACTTGTTATTCCGCTACCCCCTCGTCAAAAATGTACATCCTTGTACATTTTTGACTGCGAGTTTCGGACAAAGCCGAAACATCGCTGCTGCGTGGAACCACTGCCATCCGTGGCAGTTCTGATAATATGATTGTTATAATGGAAAAAACTATGTTATAATAATACCTAACGGAGAAAAAAGATGAGAAAGCCTTTTGATGATTTGACGATAATAGACGATTATATATTTTGCTTGGTCATGCAAAATAAATCGATCTGTACAACAGTATTGAATATGGTACTTGCAAATTCGATTGGTCCAATTACTGATATTACATATCAAAAAACGTTCGACCAAATGGGCTACGCAAAAGGCATTCGGCTTGATGTGTGGGTTACCGGCAGCAATGGCAATGTTTATGACGTAGAGATGCAAACAACCAATAAACAAGATCTTGCCAAACGTCTACGCTACTATC
>NZ_CALHGC010000008.1 GCF_938029485.1 uncultured Treponema sp.
GTGGGGATACTGCACTTTGATTAATCATACTTGTCAAGCCTCTCTTATATGAATTTTCTAAATTTCTAAATATCGATAGTTTCGGCTATATACAGGCTGTACTTATAATTAAAGATATTTAAGAGTGCTTGATTATATCATAAAAGTATTCTTATGCAAGAGGATTACAGGATATTGCAGGATAGAGGGTTCGTATTAGCTTTCTTTTCTTTTTATCGAAACCTGATCGATGCGCTGTCCGTTCATGGTGAGTATCGTGCATATATAGGAGCCGATATCAATGTTATCGCCCTGCTGAGGAATTGCGTCGAGATGTGCAAGCAAATAACCGGCAAGGGTGTAGTATTCTTCGGCAGAGGAACGTTCTATATCATCTAAAAGACCGAGCGCCTGCACTTCATCAAGGCTCATCTGTGCGCTTATAACAAGACTGCCGTCGGCCTGTGTAAGCTGTTGCTGTTTGGAGTTGCCGTTTATTTTAAAACTTCCGGTAAACAAGCTGTCCAACAAACCGTCTTTGGTTACAAAACCTTCGATGCCGCCGTATTCATCGATAACACAGGCCGTATGTGTGTTATGCCGGTCCAGTAATTCGAGCGTATGTTTAACGGTTTGTGATTCGGGAATGAATAGCGGTTTTGTCAGAACCTTTTGCAGATTGGGCGGCGGTGTTTCAAGCCTGCTTTGCAAATAATCCCGTGCACTGACGATGCCGATAACCGCATCGATTTTACCTGCACATACCGGAAAATAGTCAAAATTTTTATGAATCTTTATCAGTGCAAGGATATCCTGACTCTTATCCGTAATATCGATCCACACAATATCGGAGCGATAGGTCATGCAGCTACCGATTTTTCGCGTATATGCAGACGAGAACTTTTCTTTTGCCTGATGCGGCGATGACAGAGGAAGCTTCATAGGGTGTGTGCAGTGCAAAGAATGCAGAGCATACGGGCGAATAGTATCGGCTATAAACTGAGGTCGATGATGGCCGCAGTACGAGCCGTACCGGCATAAATACTTTCTTTATGGGCATAAGGCCGTTTTAATGACGCTATTTGCTGCCGTAAACCGGTAATATGTGTTCGCAGAAGCTCGCGGTTTTTTTTATTTTGAGCCAAAACCCGTTTTTGTAAGTCATCCAAATCCGTTTTAAGATGCGGAATATCGGAATGCTCGGTATTCCTGCAGATATTGGTGTACATATATTCCAACGGATCGATTACTTTTTGAATGGTAAATATTTCGGCGATAATGGATTCTTCCAGTTCCGTGTGCCGGAGAACGGCGTCGCTGTTTTCGTCGACAATACTTTTTTCTTGTTTTTCCAATACCGTGAGGTATTCGCGGAATTTAAGCCGCTGCTCCTCCAAAAGGGTTCTGAACCTTTTGAGGACTGCAACCCGTTCGGCAATTTCCGAATCGTTAAGCGTAGCTGTATACATATCTTATCCTGCAATATTAACACCGGAAGTAACCGGCTTTATTTCTGCGGCAGCAGCAGCGGTCGAATTTACGACATGATGCCATGCTTCGCGTAATTCTTCCATCATATCACGCACCGTAATAAGCGGCTGCGGATCTTTTTGCATATTAGCTTGAAAAAGCTGCTGATTAAAGAAGGAGTAAAGCGATAACAGATTTTCTGCAATTTCTCCTCCTTCATCCATATTTAAAGAAGCCATCAGTTCGGTAATAACATCTTGCGCTTTTAAGATATATTGATGAATGCGCTCGATATTCTCCGCCTCGATTTTTCCGTCAGGCATGCCTTCAAGGGCAAGGGTAATGTTTTTAATACCCTCGTCATACAGCATAATGATTAAAGACCCCTGACTTGCCGTTTTTACTCGAGTCTCTTTATATGCCGTTAAGGCTTGACTGTTATAACTCATTTTTAATCCCCCATGCGATCGCGTGTTCCTTTTATCTTATCGGCAAAAGAGTCTGTCTATTGAGCTTCTTGAGTAAAGAATCTTTTGCTTTCTCTCATGGGTACCGTTAAAAAGCTTAGTTTTTAAAAGATACCCTTATACTTTAAATTTTCTAACTTCGGCAGTCAGATTTTCAATGGGAACCTCTAAAAACTTCAGTTTTTTAGAGGTTTTCCTTAAGCTTTATTTGCGATGTTTTTGTTTAAGTCATTATATTATAAAGAGTTAAAAAAATTGATACGGTAGGGCAAGTACAAAAGAATTGCTGTTGTGTACTACAGCGGATGAAGGGAGTCGAACCCTCGTCTCCAGCTTGGAAGGCTGGGGTAATAGCCGTTATACGACATCCGCAAAAATATGCGGCCACTATAGCGGAAAATGCAGGGAATGTCAATCGGAATCTTTATTTTTACCGTTCTATTTTGTATACTCTGCTATTATGATCAAGGCTTGTATTTTTGATTTGGATGGAACATTGACCGATACCGTTCGGACGCTTGCGTATTTTGTCAATGCTGAAACGGCGAAGCATGGATTGCCCCCTGCACCGGTTGATCATTTTAAACAGTTTGCGGGGAACGGCGCCCGTACGCTTATCCACAGGGTATTGGCATACCACGGCGTTACGGATGCGGCATTGGAAGACACGATTTTACAAGATTACAACGCCGCGTATGATGCCGATTTTTTATACCTGTGTACCTTATATGACGGCATCGCCGAGATGATTAGTGCATTGCATAATCAAGGTATTCAATTAGCGGTTCTTTCGAATAAGCCGCAGCCGACTACCCAAAAAATAATCCACGCTTTTTTTGATGCGGGCACTTTTTCCGCCGTTTTCGGGCAGCGGGAAGGCGTTCCGCTCAAGCCGGATCCTGCCGGCGTTTTTGAAATTTTAGAGCTTTTGCACCGTCAAAAACAGGAATGCCTCTACATCGGCGACACGGCTGTGGACATCAAAACCGGAAAAAGCGCGGGGCTAACTACCGTCGGCGTGCTATGGGGCTTTCGCGACCGTGCCGAATTGGAAGGGGCGGGCGCAACGCATATTATCGCAAAACCAGCAGAGCTGCTGCCGTTTGTAACCGCAATCCGGTAATTATTCTTTCTTTAAAAACAGCATGAGCGCAATAGCGCAGATAATGACATAACCGGCGATGCTGTAGCGGTCGGGAATTTCGTGAAACAGTAGAAAACCGAATGCCGCGGCAAAGAGAATTTGCGTGTAGTCGAAAACGGCGATGTTTTTTGCCGGCGCATAGGAGTATGCAGCGGTAACGTTAAATTGCCCGCCAGCACCTGCAGCGCCGGTAGCAAGCAGCCGGGTAAATCGTATGCGTTCTTTTAAAAACAGAAATGAGAAGAAAATAGTAAAAAACGGGGCAAGCTTTGCTAAAATAGAAGCATCGGCAAGCGCTAAGTGACTGACCGCATAAAAATTGGAAACCAATCCGGCTGTGCCCATAACTGCCCGCAGTATAAGGAAGAGGAGATTTTTTTCTGCGGTAGAACAAATTGATGGTTTTTTATCAGGACGAAGATCGATGCGCAACAGGCGATACTGTTCCTAAAAAACGCCTTTTGAATAGAGGGTAAGTTACCGGATAGCTTTGCGCATAAATTCATCACGGTAAAAAAGAACGCCGAACTAATGATGGGGATGTCTCAAAAGTTGGTTACTTTTTCGCCATCCTCGACGAGTTTAAAATTAAGTCTTTATACAATAATGACTTAATTTTAAACATCGCAGTTAAATCTAAGGAAGCTGTCCAAAAACTGAAGTTTTCGGACAGCCCCGGAAGTTAATCGAATATTCATAATACAAGCTAAACTATAGCAAAAATGAGGATAATGGGCAAAGGTGTAAAAGACGATCTTGCAAAACTGTTTTTCTTTTAAGGATACAACGAAGTAGGTATGCTGTGTATTTTCAAAAGAATGAAATGATGATAGGATGCCCTCATGGATTTAAGTATTTGGGCGCTTGCCTTTCTATGGTTTTTTGTTTTTTTGGCGGGCTTTGTCGATTCTGCTGCAGGTGGCGGAGGGTTAATCTCGCTGCCTGCCTATCTATTTGTCGGGCTTCCGCCTCATACGGCAATCGGATGCAATAAATTTTCCGCGGCGTGCGGTACGACGCTTTCCGCAGCGCGCTTTTTTAAAAACGGAGCGATCGACTGGCAGGTTGCCGCAATTTCCGCGGTTTGTTCGTTTGTGTTTTCATACCTCGGTACGAGACTGGCGCTGATGATTAATCAGGAAACGCTTAAAACCGCATTGGTTGTTGTTCTCCCGATTGTCGCCGTTCTTTTACTGTTAAAGCGGGATTTCGGTACGGAGAATCAGTCGGCTGATATTCCCAAGAAGAAGGCGCTTATCCTAGCAGCAGGCGCCGGTTCCGTTATCGGCTTCTATGACGGACTGATAGGTCCGGGGACGGGTACCATCGCGATTATCGTTTTTTCCGCATGGATGAAGTACGACCTTAAAACCGCTTCCGGCAATGCCAAGATATTGAACCTTGCATCGAACTATGCATCGCTGATCGCCGTAGTAGTCGGAAATAAAGTGCTCTATTCCATCGCGGTTCCCGCTGCCGTATTCGGCATCATCGGAAATTACATCGGAGCAGGCTTTGCAATAAAAAAAGGCACTGCATTTATCAAACCCTTGATGATCTGTGTCATCGTGCTGCTGTTCGGAAAGCTCTTTTACGATGTTTTCGGAACAATATTTCTTTCATAGACGATTATGATGTCCGAACTTTACGACCCTTACGATTATCCGCTGTACCGTCCGCCGAGCGAGGCCTATTCTTTAATCCTGCAGGTAACGCTCGGCTGTTCGTATAACCGCTGTGTCTTTTGCGGAATGTATCAGACAAAAAAATTCCATATTAAGCCGATTGAAACGGTGAAGCAGGAACTCGTGATGTTTGCCGAACACTACCGCCATGTCGATAAGGTGTTTTTGGCGGACGGCGATGCATTGACTGCCCCGACTGAATATTTGGCAGCAGTGCTGGATGCGGTTGCCGCCATTATCCCGCAGTGCAAACGGGTATCCTGCTATGCGACCCACCTCAATATCAGGCAGAAGACTCCGGAAGAATTAAAGCTTTTAGCTTCGAAGGGCTTGACGCTGTTGTATCTCGGCGTGGAAAGCGGCGACGATGAAACGCTGAAATTTATCCGCAAGGGTACGACGGCGGCGGAGCTGATCAAACTTTCCGGCAAGGTGAAAGACGCCGGAATGGAGCTGTCGGCAACCTTTATTTTAGGGATTAACGGAGCGGAGCGGGACAACACGCAGCACGCAATTAAAACCGGTGAGATTATCTCTAAAATGTATTTGACTTATGCAGGGCTTTTAACGCTGCGGCTTGAGGACGGCAGCTATCTTACCAAAGCCGCCGCCGAAGGGAAGTACACCGTTGTCGGGATTGAAGAGATCGTTAAAGAATTAAAGCTGATCTTAGAAAATATCCATATTGAAGAGATGACCGCTCCGGTGATTTTCCGCTCCAATCACGCCTCAAACTTTTTGACGTTGAAAGGAACGCTTCCGCAGGATAGG
>NZ_CALHGC010000009.1 GCF_938029485.1 uncultured Treponema sp.
ATGATGGCAAAACTCCGTAAATCACCATTAAGGGAAATTGGCGGTGTAGATGTGTGGGGTATTTGGGATGTCAAGCACTCGGTTCATTATGATCCGCGTATCCCCGAGAAGACATCAACCATATATATCCCTGTAAGCGATGTACTGCGGTATTTCCTGGGAGACGGAACGATTATCAGTATCCGCCCGAGCGGTACCGAGCCCAAGATCAAGTTTTATATCATCCATCCGCAGCCGGTACAGGGTAAGGATGTTGCCGCCGCTCAGACCAAAGCAGAACAGCAGGTTAAAATTTTTGCTCAAGCGTTGGACACTATCGTCTAATGACCAGTTATGATTGGTTGGCTGCCGTATATGACACGGTAGCCTTTATCGCTTTTGATACCGAAACGACCGGACTCGATCCCGCATCGGGGAGAATCGTTGAAATCGGTGCGGTAAAGTTCGACCGGTGCGGTGTTATTGCCCGGTACAATGTGCTTATCAATCCTGAAATGCCGATGCCGGAAGAAGCAGGCAAAGTGAACGGAATAACCGATGCGATGCTGAAAGATAAACCGCTCATTGTCGCTGTTTTTCCCGACTTCTTCGATTTTATCGGCACGGGCGTTTTGGTTGCGCACAATGCTCCGTTTGACATAAACTATGTTAATGCGGAGTTAAAGCGTATCGGAAAGCCTCCTTTGGCTAATAAAGCTGTTGATACACGGATATTTGCAAAAGAAGTATTTCCCGGTCTTTCCAGCTATGCCTTGCAGGATCTTGCCGTACAGTTCGGCATTACGGCGCTGGAAGCTCACCGCGCCGAAGACGATGCCCGTGTGTGTATGGAGCTTTTTGATAAGATTTTAAACAGATCTTTAAAAAACAACCCTGAACTGGTAGAAAAAATCCGTGCGGAAACGGACGCTGCCAGTCTATTGGCTCCCGAAGAGGAGCAAAAAGAGAAAGATTATTCACGGAGTTTATTTTGATACCTCAACAGAAACGAGAAACAACCTCAATCCCGAATCCTTTTAATGCGCCTGTGTATTATTACGCACGTACCGATTCTACCTTACAGGCTGCCCGCGAATGCCTTGCGGACGGCTGTCCCGACGGAACATTCATCTACGCCGGCTATCAAACGGAAGGGCGCGGCCGTATGTCCGACCGGCAATGGCTTTCTCCTGCGGGGGAAAATCTGCTCGGTACGCTTATTTTGAGGCAGCCCGCATCCACCGATTTTACACTGCGGATAGGGCTGGCCGTCAGTTTGACGCTCGATTCGTTTTTGCCGTCATCCGTCCGTACCGTCGTTAAATGGCCGAACGATATCTTTATTAACGGCAAAAAAGCTGCCGGTATTCTCTGTGAAGGCGCCGGCGGCTGCGTCCTTGCCGGTGTCGGCATCAATCTACTCCAAACAGCCTTTTTACGGAGCATCGAGCATACTGCAACCTCACTTGCATTGATCATCGGCGTTGACAAATGTCCTTCTTTTGAAGTGTTTATTCCCGCGCTGCTCAACAACATACAGGAATGTCTTCCCCGCCGTGATTGGAATGAAGAAATCAGCAGCCGGCTTTGGAAGCGGGGTTCAATGGTGCGTTTTATGCGCGGGCAACAGGAAGATGACATCGTTACAGGGGTTCTTACCGGTATCGCTCCGGATGGGGCTCTGTGTATTACGGAAGAGGATAAGGAGCGCCGGTATTATTCGGGTGAACTGATTTATTAATCACTTTACAGGGGGCGTTAAAAATAGATCGGGGTTTAAGAGGCGCTCTAAAGTTTCCCCTTGGGGATGATAACGAGATTTCGTTCCGCGTCATAAAAGGGTGTTTGCACCGGTATCACCTGATAGTCCGGTTTATGATCTCCCAAGGCATACATTTCTTCTTCGATTGCGGTGAGTTTTCCCTTGTAGGCTGCTAAGATACCCGTACTGCGGATTCGTTTTTGCAGGGCGGCAAGCATTGTTCGGTCGAGCGGTCTAAAAGCACGGAATACGGCAATATCGAAATAATCGGAAGGCGCTCTCTCAGCCTCGGATTCCAGCACGGTGGTATTGGTCAGTCCCAGCATCGCTTGTACATTTTCCAAAACGGTACACCGTTTGTGCATCCGCTCTATCAGCGTAAACTCGATATTCGGCTTGTTGACTAGGAATAGACATGCAAGCGGAATACCCGGCAGCCCCGCTCCCGAACCGATATCCGCAATGGTAAATGTACCTTCGGTTTGATGTGAATCGAGCTGCCGAGCGAGCACTTCCCACGGCGCAAGACTGTCGAGAATATGTTTGATAATCAGTTCTTGAGTATTTTGTACCTTTATCAAATTAAATGCGGCATTAAACGTCTCAAGTTCGCGGATGTAGCGCGTTAACATATCTGCCAATTTACTTTGCCGGTCTTCAATATGTAATGCGGCTAATCCCGCTTGTAAAAGTTCCGTGTTT
>NZ_CALHGC010000010.1 GCF_938029485.1 uncultured Treponema sp.
CATCTTTGACGAACCGACCGCCGTCTTAACTCCGCAGGAAATCGAAGAGCTTATCCAAATAATGAGGAATCTGGTAAAAGAAGGAAAGTCCATTATCCTCATAACCCATAAATTACAGGAAATTAAGGACGTTGCAGACCGCTGTACCATCATACGGAGAGGAAAGTTTATTGACGTGATAGACGTTGCGGCTACTTCCAAAAACGAGATGGCAGCCAAAATGGTCGGACGGCCGGTCGAATTTAAAGTGCAAAAAGCCCCTGCCAAACCCGGCGAAGCAGTGCTTGATATACAACACCTTAAAGTTATCGGCTCTAAAAAGGTACCTGCTGTCAATGACTTTTCGCTGCAAGTACGCACGGGTGAAATCGTCGGTATCGCAGGTGTAGACGGTAACGGGCAAAGCGAACTCGTTCATGCACTTTCGGGCTTAATGCCGATTGCGGAAGGAACCGTTCTACTGTGCGGCAAGGATATTACCAAAACATCAATCCGTGAACGCAACGAATCGGGCATGGGGTTGGTTCCCGAAGACCGTCAAAAGCACGGTTTGGTTATGCAGTATTCCATTGCCGAAAATACGATTATTAAATCATATTACAAAGAACCTTTCCAAAAGCACGGCTTCCTGCATAAAAATAAGATGTTCTCATTTGCAGGTGATATTACCAAACAATTCGATGTCCGTTCGGGCGAAGGGGTATACTCGGCTGCACGGAACTTGAGCGGCGGAAATCAACAAAAGGCTATCCTCGGCCGCGAAATTGCCCTTGATCCGGAACTGCTGATTGCCGTACAGCCTACCCGCGGTTTGGATGTCGGCGCTATCGAAGCAATCCATAAAGAATTGGTAAAACACCGCGACAGAGGGCGGGCAGTTTTACTCATCTCCTTTGAGTTGGATGAAATATTCAATCTATCGGATCGGATTGCCGTTATGCACCGCGGCGCTTTAACCGGTATTGTCCGCCCGGAAGAAACCACTGTCGAAGAAGTAGGCTTGATGATGGCTGGAGATAAGCATAAACATGGAGGCCAACAGTGATTATAAAAAAACACACGGCTCTTGCGGATAATACCCTTGTAATCAGCCTTTCCGCAGTACTGCTCGGTTTAATCGCCGGAGCGGTTCTGATTCTTTGTATCGGTGAAAACCCCTTTATTGCTTTTAGCTATCTTTTCCGCGGCGGTTTGATGAATGTCGAACGCATCGGAAATACGCTTGCAACTGCAACGACACTTTTATTAGTAGGTCTTTCCGTTTCATTTGCATTTAAAACAGGACTCTTTAATATCGGAGGTTCGGGGCAAATGCTGATCGGCGGATTGCTCGGCAGTATGTTTGCGTTGTCGGCAACGTCCATGCCCCGCCCGCTCTTTTTTATTTTACTGATTCTTATCGGTGTCGCAGGCGGTGCGGTTTGGGGTCTCGTTCCCGGTCTATTAAAAGCTCTGTTCAATGTACACGAAGTCGTTTCCACCATTATGATGAACTGGATTGCCTATTGGTTGGTCTTTTATATCGTACCGGGTTACTTAAAAGCGGAATATCTGGAAACGGAAAGTAAATCCATTGCAGTTGCCCGTTCGCTTCGTACTCCATGGCTTACCAACTTGTTCAGCAGTGAATACGTCAACTACGGTATCTTTCTCGGCATCCTTGCAATGATTCTTCTTAAAATTATTTTGGACAAAACAACCCTCGGCTTTGAATTAAAAGCAGTCGGTTATAACCGCAACTGTGCGGAGTATGCAGGAATTAAAGTAAATCGGAATATCGTTATTTCGATGATGATAGCGGGAGCGCTTTCGGGCTTGGCAGGGCTTACCTACTACACCGGCTATGCGCTGAATATGCAGATCGGCGTAATGCCCTCGCAAGGCTTTGACGGCATCGCCGTTTCTTTACTTGGTGCAGGAACACCGGTAGGCGTTGCGCTCAGTTCGATTTTCTTCGGTGTGTTGCACGTCGGCAAAGGCTTTATGAGCGCAAACACTATCGTTCCGCCGGAAATTGCGGATACCATCATTGCGGTTATCATCTACTTTACCGCAACCAGCCTGCTCTTTAAACGGTTCTGGGCCATGATTTCCAAAAAAATACGCACGCGCCAAACGGCAGGGCTTTCTGCGGAGGAGGTATAACGTATGTGGCATATTTTAACTTTAATTTTTCCCTATGTAATTGCATATACGATTCCTCTTTTAATTACCTCTCTCGGCGGATTATACAGCGAACGAAGCGGGGTTACCAATCTCGGGCTTGAAGGGTTGATGCTGATCGGCGGTTTTTCCGCAGCGGTCACTATCAATTTGCTGCAACATTCCGTTCCGGCTGGGATTGTTATTCCTATCGGCTTGCTGGTTGCCGCTGTAGCCGGTATCCTTTTTTCGCTGTTGCAAGCCTTTGCGTCGATTACACTGAAAGCGGATCAGGTTATCAGCGGTACTGGTCCACCTTGATGTCCGGGTGGGCCTTCTTATACCGCTCCAGGGCCGGCTTGATC
>NZ_CALHGC010000011.1 GCF_938029485.1 uncultured Treponema sp.
GGGAGCGTTCGCTATCGAATCGATAGCAACGCCATAGAGTTTTCCTGAAAGGTATGAAATATCGGTGATGGGAACAGGCCAGAGAAGCTTTTTATCGATTGATTTTTTTGTATATGAACGCGGATCTTCCCATGATGCTTGCGCCTTTTGCTGAGTTGCTGCTGTATTCTTGGAAGCTGCAGTACCGGATGTATTCTCTTTTTCCGGTACAATCAATAGTTTACCGACTTTTAAGACGGCAGAGTCCGAAAGACTGTTCGCTTTCCGCAGCGCGTCAACGGTAACTGAGAATTTTTTTGCAATGCTGTAAAGAGTGTCGCCTTTTTGTATTGTATATGTTTCGGGAATATAGATTTTTTGCCCTGCTGCAATCTTACCGGCATCGCTGATCTTATTCCGCTCAAGGAGAAGCGGGACCGGCACTGAATATTTGCGGCTTAACGCATAGAGTGTTTCGCCTTTCTCCAGTATATGGAGCGTATCTGATGAATGAACGGAAGAAACCGCAAGAGAAAAAACAAAAAAACAAACGGAATAACGATGTTTAGACATATTCGTCTATAAATATCGGCACATTATGCAAAAACTCAACCTCGCGGTTGCCCTGCACTAGACATTCAGTGGGTGTTTGACTATTATCGTAACGATTATTATTTTAAGTTATAGGAGTATTGTTATGGAAAATTTAATCGGAAAAAAGATTATTGATTTTACTTTGCCTGCCTACTGCAAGGGAAAGTTTACCACCGTATCGAGTAAGTCATTGCTGGGTAATTGGGCTGTGTTTATGTTTTACCCTGCAGACTTTACGTTTGTGTGTCCCACCGAATTGGCCGATTTGGGTAAGCTGTATCCGGAATTTCAGGAAATCGGATGCAGAGTGTTTTCCGTTTCTACCGACAGCGAATTTGTGCATAAGGCATGGGCTGATGCGAGTGCAACAATCGGCAGCCTGCCGTACGAGATGATTGCCGATAAGGCCGGCGTTTTTGCCTCTTCTTTAGGTATCCTGATACCCGAAACATGGGTTGCTCTCCGCGGTTCTTTTGTTGTCGATCCCGATGGTATCATTAAAGCGTATGAGGTACATGATAACAGCATCGGCCGCGATGCCTCAGAATTGCTGCGCAAGGTGCAGGCTGCTCAGTTTACCGCTGCGCACGGCGATCAGGTATGCCCTGCCAAATGGCATCCCGGTGAAAAGACGCTCTATCCTTCTATTGACTTAGTTGGAAAAATCTAAACGCGGTTTATTCGTGCGGAGAGTTTAATACCCGCCGTTTCTCGGCAACGCTCTGCGTCGGGATTGTTGATTCGTGTGGGGTACTTTGATACCACGGCGCTTCTTGAGCGTAAAATCACAACCATCCTAAAACGGGTGGCTGTGATTTTTTTTATGCGTTACGGTAATTTGCAGCGTTCCTGTTGCAAATTACCGTGCGAGTGGCTGTCAAAAAACCGAAAGCCCATCGTTTCTGATCTATCAGCTCACGCTGGACGCGCGGCAAAGATGTCTGCATATTTTTAAAAAGATGTTGCCTCTTTTAAATATATACTATAGGATGAGTTCCTGTTGTTTTAAACCGTTTTAGAACACCGCAGCCGTATCAAAGATGAGCAAAAAATGAATATAATCGATCTAATTTCAAATATTGTTAAAGACCTTAATTTACCTACCACAATACTGATATCCTTTGCGTTGATATTGATAAGCGGCTTTTTAGTCACCCGATTCACAAAAAAGATTCAGCTGCCGAAGGTAAGCGGCTATATTCTTGCCGGAATACTGATCGGTCCAAGCGGATTGCATTTAATTCACCGGCATTTTATTGTCAACTTGGACGTTATCTCGGTTATCGCGCTCAGTTTTATCGCCTTTGATATGGGGAGATACTTTAAACGAAGCGACGGCAGAAAGGAATTCCGGAATGTCGTCTTTATCACGCTCTGCGAATCTCTGTTAGCGGGATGTTTAGTTACCGTTGTTATGCTCTTCGTCTTTAAGATGAAGCTGTCTTTCTCGCTCTTACTGGGAGCGATCGCAACGGCTACGGCTCCTGCCAGCACTATTATGACCATAAAAGAATACAACGGCAAAGGACCGTTTGTCGATTTGCTGTTGCGTATCACCGCCTTTGACGATGTTGTCTGTCTCTTTGTGTTCAGCATTATGGTTGCCGTTGTCAATGCGCAGGAAAGCGATATCTTTAATATTATGAGTATTGTAATGCCGATTGCCTTTAATGCCGCAATGCTGATATTAGGCTTTATGACCGCCTTGTGTATGGAGTTTTTAATTACGGAAAAGCGGAGCTTTGAAAATCGCCTCATTTTAGCCGTTGCATTTCTCTTTTTGATTTCCGGTATTTGCTCATACTTCGAGGTAAGCCCGCTGCTTGCCTGTATGGTATGCGGCGCCGTGTATTACAACCGGACAAACGACAAAACCCTATTCGATCAAATGAATAATTTTTCGCCCCCGGTGATGAGCAGCTTTTTTATTATTTCCGGGATGAATATGGATTTAACCATTATCGTAACGGCAGGGATTATCGGTGTTGCATATTTTATTATAAGGATAATCGGAAAATATATCGGTGCATACACATCGTGTAAAATGCTTTCACTCGATAAGAAGATAACGGATAATATGGGTTTTGCGTTGATGCCGCAAGCGGGCGTTGCAATCGGACTCGCGTTTATGGGGAAGGCAATGCTGCCGGAAAAAGACGGACTCATCCTGTTTAATATCATTCTGGCATCTTCGGTGTTATATGAATTGATGGGGCCGGTAACTGCAAAAATAGCATTGATACGATCCGGTGCGATTAAGCCTCAGAGCTTCAAAAAAAACGATGCAAAAGAAACGATACGTTGAAACTATTTCCGTTTTACGCTATAGTATCGCCTAATTACTATGAAAATTGTTATCCTGTACGAAAAAACGGAAAAAGAAATCTCCAAAGCTGCCGCTCATATTATTGAATCTCATCAATGCGATGTCGTATACTATCAAGCCGATAGAGTATTGGAAGACACTGCAGGTTCTCCTACAGCTCTATTGCAGAATGCTTCGCATATTCTATTTATCTTCGGTAAAAATACCCCTATGTTAGCCCCCGGATTTATTTTCTTTTTAGGTCTGGCTATCGGAAGGAATCTCCCTATTTTAACGCTTGGACAGGGAAGCACGTTGCCCCTACCGGAAAACTGTAAGCAATTTATCATCCCGCTTGCCCTCGATATATTTGAAGATTATTTTATTAAAGAACAGCAAAATTTCCTGACAGTAGAACGAAAACAGCGCGCACGTGAACAGTTGTTGGATAGCGGCTTTCCTTGTTGCGAGTCGAATTTTGTCGCATCAGTAGAAGAAGGCAAATACGAAATTGTCCGGCTTTTTTTAGAAGCAGGTTATGACGCTTCTCAGCGGGACACACGCGGTACCCCGGTACTTTCACTCGCGATTAGAAACTCACATTATGAAATTGTATCATTACTGCTTGAATATGGAGCAGAGATCAACCTCTGTGCTGAAGACCGTTCCTATTCGGCATTGATGGAAGCCGCTCAAATCGGTGATTTAAAGACTGCAAAATTACTGCTTTCAAATGATGCGGACACAAACATTCAAAGCAAAGACGGCCAAACGGCATTGATTCTCGCCGTCGGCAGAAAGGATGTTCCAATGGTAAAACTGCTCATAGAACACCATGCCGATTGGAATATCGCCGACCGACTGGGCATGTCTGCGCTTGGTTATGCAAAATTGTTTCACAATAAAGATATTTTGGAGGCCATGCAGCAGTCTTAGCTGTGTTTCGATACTATCATTATCAATGTCTCTCAAATGATCAGCCGTTTAGTCGACTAAAAGTGTATGATAAGGTGAATGATTATGAAAGAAAAACTTGAAAGTTTATCGGTTCGTTGGAAAGAACTGGAAGAAGAAATACAAGACCCTGCATTGATTAAAAACCAAAGCCGCTACAAGGAAGCGATGCGGGAACATGCCTATCTTTCAAAGCTGATGGAAGAATATGCCCAGTATCTCCGCTTGGAAAAAGACATCGGGCAAACCCGTACTATGATGCAGGAAGAAACCGACCATGAACTAAAAGAAATGGCACGGGAAGAGCTGCATAACCTTGAAGCGCAGCTTGAGCAAAGCGAGAATAACCTTAAAGTGTTGCTCATTCCGCCCGACCCGCTGGAAGAAAAAAACATCATTATGGAAATACGCGGCGGTACCGGCGGAGAAGAGGCGGCGCTCTTTGCGGCGGATCTGTTAAAAATGTACACGCACTATGCGGAACTGAAAAACTGGAAATACGAAATTCTTTCCTCCAACGAAACCGAGCTGGGCGGTTTTAAAGAAGTAACGCTGTCCATTTCGGGCAAGTATGTATACGGAAGCCTCCGCTATGAATCGGGAGTACACCGCGTGCAGCGCGTACCGGAAACGGAAGGTTCGGGGCGTATCCACACGAGCGCGGTAACCGTTGCAGTGTTACCCGAAGCGGAGGAAACGGAAATCGTCATCAAGCAGGAAGACCTGCGTATCGACGTCATGCGTGCCGGAGGCCCGGGCGGTCAGTGCGTCAATACCACAGACTCCGCCGTGCGGCTTACTCATATTCCGACCGGTCTTGTCGTTATCTGTCAGGACGAAAAAAGCCAGATTAAGAACAAAGCAAAGGCGATGCGCGTATTGCGGAGCCGCCTCTACGACATGGAAGAAGCAAAAAAACAGTCTGAGCGGGCAGAAGATCGGAAAAATCAAGTCGGTTCGGGAGACCGTTCGGAACGCATCCGTACCTACAACTATCCGCAAAACCGCGTAACCGACCACCGGATTAACCTCACCCTCTACAAGCTCGATACAATCATGCAGGGAGACCTTAACGAAATTGTAGAAGCGCTCTGCATTGCAGCCCGCGAGCAGATGATGAAGGCACAAGCATAACCGGATGTTCACCGTTGCCGATGCCCGCCGCTACGCCGTTCATTTATTTGCACAGTCGGCAATCCTGAACACGCAGTCCCACTCATCCCTACTGCTCGATGCGGATGTGCTGCTGCAGCACTTTCTTGACAAGCCGCGGGCATGGCTTTTTGCGCACGACGATGCCGATATTTCCCCGATACGGGAAGCATTTTGCGCGGCGGCGGAGCAACGCTGTACCGGTTTACCCATTGCCTATATTACCGGAGAAAAAGATTTTTGGGGACTCTCGTTCAAGGTCAGCCCCGATGTGCTTATTCCTAAGCCCGACACCGAATTGCTGGTAGAGCGGAGCCTTGCCGTCATAAAAGAAAAAGCGGCAGCTCTCCGGCAGGAACAAACCTTGTTCATGCTCGACCCCTGCACCGGATCGGGCTGCGTTACAATATCCATTTTACATACGCTTGAATCTGAAGGCATCAGGAATATCTGCTGTATTGCTATTGATATTTCCCCCGCAGCCCTCGCCATAGCCCGCCTCAATGCACAGCGGCTCCTGTCGGCTGAAACACAAACTCGGCTGCACATCATCGAAGGAGATATGCGCGCATTGCCGGAAACCATTGCCCGCTTTGAAGAATCGCTGCAATTAGACGCGACTCACTTTCCCAAAGCAGCCGATAGAACATCCTCGCCGCCTCTGAGTGCCGAAAACATCCGCTTTGACCTCATCGCGGCCAATCCGCCGTACGTGCCCTCCGGTCTGACGCAAGAACTGCTTAAAGACGGCCGGAATGAGCCGGCCTTAGCCCTCGACGGCGGCTTCGACGGCCTTGATTTTATACGCATTTTGACAAATAATACCCGTACCGTCCTAAACGGCGGAGGAGTCATTTTAAGCGAAGTAGGCGAATACCATGCCCAAGCCGCAAGCAAGCTCTTTGAAACCGCAGGCTTTTCGGATGTCCGCATTCATCAGGATTTAGCGGGACAGGACAGATTAATCGAGGGCGTATCTGAGCAACCGCACTAAAACTATTTTAGCGGTTGCATTCCTTTTGCGGAAAATTTTTCCAAAATTTTCCGCAATTTATTTTAAACGAAGGGCAATCACAGCAGCCGATAATAGATCAGAATCGCAGAATAATGAGGCTGTGGTTTTTGAAAATAGCCTTTCCGTAAGCCTTTTGAAAATAGATGGTGTAGATACAAGGAGACAGCTGAAAATAAAGCAGAGGCGTATCTATGATACGTTGAGCATTTATTTTCAGCGTGCGACGCAGTAGATGC
>NZ_CALHGC010000012.1 GCF_938029485.1 uncultured Treponema sp.
ATCGGTATCTTTGTTTCGCACGACCCGATCATCAGCGAATATGCAGATATTGTGTACACTATGCAGGCGGGCTGCTTAATGGAACAGAAGCAAGGAGACCGTTGATGTTTTTATTGAAGAGCGTATGGGACAATATTCTGTTTCATGCAAAACGCAGTTTTCTTTCGGTGTTGCTGATTACGATAGCGTCAAGCGCAATGTTACTCTACCGCGGTTTTGTGGAATATTCCGAACAGGGATTAGCACTCAGCTTTATTTCAAATTCGGGGCATATTCAGGTAAGCATGAAAAGCGCAGCTGAGCCGCAATCTACCGGCACCGAAAACACTGCTAATACCGACAATACCGGCACGGCGCTGTTAAGTGCACGGGATATGGAAACGCTGCGGAGCATCTATGCGGATATGCCAGTCGTGAAATCTTCCGATGCGGTATTAAACTTTCAGGGGATTATCGGTACCGATACAGATACGGCAGTATTTTGGGGTGCTGGGTACGATGCACCGCAGCGCTTGGGCGCGACGGATGGAACACCGGTCTTTGCAGGAGACCAAAGCCTTGTGCTGGGCAAGGAGCTTTTTGAAACGCTCAAACTGAGTACGGCGCCAAAACCCTTTGTCAACCTTATGTCTTCGATCGGGGACAGCGGTTTGTTGACAGGCTCCTTTGCAGTGAGCGGCCGGCTCGATACAGGCGCTCCGCAAAACGATGCCGTTTTGGTTATTGCTTCCCGCAGTGCGCTGCTCGATTTTTTTGAGCTGAAAGATTCCGCTTCGTATATGCGCATCTACCTCCACAAAGATACCGATATGCCCGCTGCACAGGCTGCCCTCGATTCGTATTTTGCCGAACATCAGCTGCCGTATCAGACGCAGAATTGGAAGGAGCTCAATCCTTCATGGAAACAGATCAGCGGTTTATTCCGCAATCAATCTTCTTTTATCAGCATCATTTTGTATATCTTAATTTTTACGGCATTGACGCAAAGTCTTTCCGCAAGTTTTATGGAACGGATCGGGGAGTTCGGCACGATGGAAGCAATCGGGCTGAAACGCTCCTCCGTTATGCAGATGCTGGTGCTTGAGGTATGCCTCATCAGCCTTGCCGGTATTATCGGCGGCATCGTGCTCGCGCAGCTGGGAAACAGTCTGACGGAAACATGTAATATTACCATGACCCCACCCGGATATACACGGGCATACCGCCTCAGTTTTTACATCACCCTCCCGGCGATTTTGACAACCCAGTTTTTTATTTTTTTAACCGGCATTATTTCCGTGCTGCATCCGATGTACACTATTTGCAAACATAGCACGGTGCAGCTTATCCATTATAATGGAAGTTAGGTATGAACACACACATAAAGATAGTATTGTTCTGCGTGGCGATATTTTCCGGCATAGCGGGATTATGCAGCGCGGTGTTATATGCCGATGAAGTGCAGAACCGGACGGACTATGAACGCTTTCTTTCAGTGAATAAAGCGTATGGTTCAGACCGGACGGTGTTGGTTCAACAGCGTATTATAAAGCAGAAAAAGAACGCTCATTCTAATAGCGTTGCGAGTAAATCGGAGACGGCGTATTGCTTGTTCCATAAAAATGGGCAGTGCGTACGGATGAAAACGAAAAGCGGTATACAGTATTTTTTCAGCTCCGATCAGGGGTATTGGCTTTTAACGAAAAAGCTGAAAAGCCCGCTAAAAATTTCGGGTTCGTATAAGGTTGAGGAGTTTGAAATTCAGGATATTCTGAAAATCGATTTTAGAAACGAATATCGGATCGCGGATTCAACGGACGGCGTTTTAACGCTTGAGCGGACATCGTCAAAGGCCGCGTATAAATTCGTACTGTTTGAAAAAACGGATGATGAGGTATTCGAGCTGACCTTTACCGATACGAAAAAAAATC
>NZ_CALHGC010000013.1 GCF_938029485.1 uncultured Treponema sp.
ACCGTACTCGATTCGGGATATACGGTAAGCGGTAAAATTATTAAACGGCGTGCGGTTATCGATTCGAATTTTTGGGGCGTTACGGAAGTCGTGCAGACGGTACATCCGTACGAGTGGTATGTAAGTGAGGCCCCCGACATCGGCATAGATACGAAAGCGCTTTTGAATGCCGATACTGCAGTTGCCGATTATCTTATGGCCGCGGCGCATGAAAATCTTTCGGCATGGTATAAGCGCGTTTTCGGCGACGGCGGCGAGTTTGAAAAGCATCGAGGAAAAGCGCCCGTATTTAAAAGCGGCGGCGATTTCAATATTAAAAAAGGCCGGGATGCAAATATTGAAACACAGGGTACCGGCGAAATCGGCCTTGTCATGCTGGATATTTTATGGAATGATATTCAAGAGAATTACGGCTGGAACGAACTTGCAAAGCCCGATTGGGATCAAAAGCTGTGGAGCGGGAATTCTTTTTTAGGTATGGATCCGCCGAGCGTACGGACGGTGACGACGGTTGCCGCAGCCGCCGCGGCGACGATTGTAAGCGCGGTGTGTACGTGGGGTACTGCCGCACCGGTAGTGGCCGCCTTGTGTTCGGCAGCGGTTGCAAGCGTGATAACGATGAGCAACGAGCTTTTGTTTGCCGCCCTCGATTTCGGCGGAGGTTATAAAACTGCGGACGAGATCGGCAAGAGCCTTGCGATGAGCGCGGTTACGAGCGTGATCGGCGCGGCAGGAGGAGCCGGTGCCGCGGGAGCCGGAATTTTGGGCGGCTTCGCAGGCGCGGCTCTGAAAACCGGTATCAGCGTGTCGGGCGGACTCACGGGAAAATTCCTTTCCGGCGGGATCGCGACGAATTGGAATTGGAGCGAAATGGGCAAACAATGGGACGATTGGAATGATTGGAAAGGAATGGTGATAGATACGGCCGGAAGCGTGGTGACAAACAGCATGGAAACGGCGATGCTCGGAAATACGATGACAACGAACGGACGGATAAGCGGCTACACGAAAGCGGCGGGATTCAACAGCGCTCAGATCGGACAGATCAAAACGCTTGCGGGGACGGTAGGCAATCTCACAGCAAGCGCGATGGAACTCGGCATAAGCGGTGAAACGACGGTAAACATATTGAATACGAGCGACTTATTCAGGAAAACGAAATTTTCGGCAGACGGCGGCGCATCCCGAAATCGGTTAAGCAGGTTAAAAGCTCGGTTATCGATACCTTTGTGGAACTCAATCCCGGCGACTATGTTGTCCACGTCAACTACGGTATCGGGCAGTTTAAGGGGATTGAGCGCGTTAAAACGCTGGGGCATGAGCGCGACTATATCAACCTGCTGTACGCGCAGGACGAAACGGTGTTTATTCCGATCGAGCAGGCAAACCTCGTGCAACGGTATATCGGCAATGAAGGCGAAGCGCCGCGGCTGGATATCATCGGGTCTAAGGCCTGGGAAAACCGGAAAAACAAGGTTAAAAAGTCGGTTGAAGATATCGCCGATAAGCTCATCGACCTGTATTCTCGCCGCAAAGCCGCTGCCGGTTTTGCCTTTGCGAAAGACAACGAATGGCAAACCGCTTTTGAGGCCGCCTTCCCGTATGAAGAAACGGAAGATCAGCTGACCTGTATTGCCGATGTTAAAACCGATATGGAAAAACCGGTGCCGATGGATCGGCTTATCTGCGGCGACGTCGGCTACGGTAAGACGGAAATTGCAATGCGGGCGGCATTTAAGGCGGTGATGAGCGGAAAGCAGGCTGCCTTTTTAGCCCCGACCACCATCCTCGCGGAGCAGCACTTTGATACCTTTCAAGAACGCTTTCAAAAATTTCCGGTAAAACTCGCACGGCTGTCCCGATTCGTTCCGAAAGCCGAGCAAAAGAAGATACTGACCCAGCTGAAAAACGGCGAACTTGATATCGTTATCGGCACACACCGCGTGATTCAGAAAGACGTGCAGTTTAAAGATTTGGGACTGATGATTGTCGATGAAGAACAGCGCTTCGGGGTTAAAGACAAGGAGCGGCTCAAGCAGATGAAGACGAATATCGACTGCCTCTCTTTGAGTGCGACCCCCATCCCGCGTACCCTGCATATCAGCCTGCTAAAAATCCGCGATATGAGCCTTTTAACCACGCCGCCGCAAAATCGCCGTCCGGTAGAAACCGTTATTTCTCCGTTTGACCCCGAAAGAATTGCGCAGGCAATCCGTTTTGAAGTTGACCGCGGCGGGCAGGTGTTCTATCTGCATAACCGCGTAGAAAGCCTCGAAGAAACGCGGTATAAGATTCAGCAGCTCATCCCCGAAGTGCTTATCGATATTGCCCACGGGCAGATGAGCGCAACCGAACTTGAAGATATTTTCCGCCGCTTCAATATGGGCGGCTTTCATGTCCTTATTGCTACTACGATTATCGAAAACGGTATCGACATCCCCAATGCGAACACCATCATCATCGACCGTGCCGATATGTACGGCGTTTCGCAGCTGTACCAACTGCGCGGCCGCGTCGGGCGTTCCGACAGAAAGGCCTATGCGTATCTCCTCTATCCCGAAAACAAGGCGTTGTCGGAGGTTGCGATGAAGCGGCTGCAGGTTATCTCCGATTTTACGGAACTCGGCTCCGGCTTTAAAATTGCGATGAAGGATATGGAAATCCGCGGCGCAGGGAATCTGTTGGGAAAAGAACAGTCAGGCGATATTTATTCCGTCGGCTTTGACCTTTACCTTCGCCTGCTGGAAGAGGCGGTGGAACGGCTGCAAAACGCCGGTTACGAGCCTGAAACGGAACCGGTCATAGAGCTTGAGTACACGGGCTTTATTCCCGACAGCTATATCCGCGTGCCGGAAACAAAAATGGAAATATACAAAAAAATCGCCGCCGTCCGTACCGCGGAGGAGCTCGACAGGCTCTATGCGGAGCTGTCCGACCGGTTCGGCCCCGTTCCGGAGGAAGCGGAAAGCCTGCTTGCCCTTGCCGAAATCAAAATTATCTGTGCAAAACTCGCAATCGCCTCGCTTAAAGAGCGGAACGGCACCGTGCGTATCACCTTTGCGAAGGTTTCAAAGATTTCCATCGATAAATTGCTCCGCATGATAAAAGAGTCGGCCGGGCGGGTTAAACTCGATGCAAAGCAGCCGAACGTCATCATGCTCGAAACCGGCTCTATCGGTTTAAAAGAAAAGAGCGAATTTATCAGCGAAAAACTTAATCAGCTTGTTTAACTAATTATGAATTATTTTGCTTGCATTATCTAAAATCTGTGTTATAATTATCTCTATCTTTTGCAGGGAGATACGGCTGATAGTGTTTTTTTACGCGAAGCAGCCTTTTGGCGGTATGTTTACCGAATCCTGCACTATAAGTTATAGGAGGCTTATATGTCCGTATTAAGTGTTACCAGTGAAATTAAAAAACTGCGTAAAGTATTGCTTCATAGGCCTGGTGCCGAACTACTTCATTTAACTCCCGACACCTTAGGCGAGCTGCTGTTTGACGATATTCCGTTCTTACAAGTCGCACAAGCAGAACATGACGCCTTTGCCAAGATTTTGAGAGATAACGGAGCCGAAGTTCTGTACCTCGAAGACCTTGCCGCAGAAGCAATTAAAAAACCGGAAATTAGAACAAAGTTTATTGACCAGTTTATTAACGAAAGCGATGTTTATTCCGAAAAACACAAGGAAGGCATCCGCGAGCTGCTGAACAGCATCAAAGATAACAAACAGTTGATTTTAAAAACGATGGAAGGTATTGATATTAAAGAGCTTAATATCAAAGGTAATGCCTCATTGGTAGACTTCGTTGCCGATTCCGATTCGTCAATGGTTGTCAATCCTATGCCCAACCTGTATTTTACCCGCGATCCTTTTGCTACGATCGGAAACGGCGTAAGCTTGAACAGAATGTTCTCCGTTACCCGTAACCGCGAAACAATCTATGCCGAATATATCTTTAATCATCATCCCGATTATGCCGGTAAAGTACCCAAGTTCTATGACCGCTATGATCCGCCCCACATCGAAGGAGGCGATATCCTCAATATAAATGAAAAAGTTTTAGCTATCGGTATTTCTCAGCGTACAACTGCAAACGCCATCGATATCATTGCAAAGAAAATTTTCTTTGACAGCGATTCAAAGATCGAAACGATCCTTGCATTTGATATTCCGGTAAGCCGCGCATTCATGCACTTGGATACGGTCTTTACACAGATCGATCACGACAAGTTCACAATCCACCCCGGTATTCTCGGCCCGCTCCGCGTATTCACCATCACCAAAGGCGCTGCGAAAGGCGAGTTGAAGATCGTAGAAAATGATACGACGCTCGAAAAAACGCTTGCTCAGTACACCGGTACCGGCCATGCGGAACTTATTCAATGCGCAGGCGGCGACAGGATTGCTGCAGCCCGCGAGCAGTGGAACGACGGTTCAAACACACTGTGCATCGACCCCGGAACAATCGTTGTATACGAAAGAAACGATGTTACCAATGAGATTCTTGCAAAGCGCGGATTGAAAGTTTTGACGATGCCGAGTGCGGAACTTTCACGCGGACGCGGCGGCCCCCGCTGTATGAGTATGCCGCTCGTACGCGACAACTAAATCGTATATTTTGTGCGAAATTTTGTTTAAAATTTCGCACTATTTTTTTAATTTGCCTGCATATAAGCGGGCATAAATTAACGCTATTAATATAGCAAGGAGTTTTTATGGGTGTGAATCTTTTAGGACGCAGCTTCTTAAAGTTGTTGGATTTCAGCTCAGCAGAAATCAGGTATTTGTTGGATCTTTCAAAAGAATTAAAAAAATTGAAGATGACGCATACCCCGCACGATCACTTAAAAGGAAAAAACATTGTATTGCTGTTTGAAAAAACCTCAACACGCACACGCTGTTCTTTTGAAGTTGCCGCTATGGATTTAGGTATGGGGTCAACCTTCCTCGATCCGGCTAGCTCCCAGATGGGACATAAAGAAAGCATCGAAGATACCGCACGGGTTTTAGGTCGTATGTATGACGGTATCGAATACCGCGGATTCAGCCAAGAAATTGTTGAAAAATTGGCAAAATATGCGGGGGTTCCGGTTTGGAACGGCTTAACCAACGAATTCCATCCCACTCAGATGCTTGCAGACGTACTCACCGTTGAAGAGCACTTTGGTCATTTGAAGGGTATCAAGCTGACGTTTGTCGGCGATGCCCGCAACAATGTTGCCAATTCGTTGATGATTGTATGTGCTAAGATGGGTATGCACTTTACCGCATGCGGCCCCAAGGATCTGTTCCCTGCCGCCGACTTGGTAAAGACCGCTGAAGCGATTGCAAAAGAAACGGGAGCTACCATCACGCTTACCGATGATGTAGAAAAAGGCTGCAAAGACGCAGACGTATTGTACACCGACATCTGGGTATCGATGGGCGAACCCGACAGTGTATGGGAATCCCGTATCAAGTTGTTGAGCAAGTATCAGGTGAACAAGAAGATGATGGCGCTGGCTAATCCCAATGCAATCTTCCTGCACTGCTTGCCCTCGTTCCACGACTTGAATACGAAAGTCGGACGCGAAGTAAACGAAAAGTTCGGCATTCCCGAAATGGAAGTAAGTAACGAAGTCTTTGAATCGGTACAGTCAAAAGTATTCGATCAGGCTGAGAACCGTATGCATACCATTAAAGCGGTTATGTATGCAACCTTAAAGTAAAGCGAGCACATTACGAATATGAAAAAAGAAAGGATTGTTGTAGCGCTCGGCGGAAACGCCCTTGGGAATAACCCGCAGGAGCAGCTTGCGTTAGTAAAAGAAACGGCAAAATCGATTGTCGCACTGGCAGAAAACGGCTATGAGATTGTTATCGGACACGGTAACGGACCTCAGGTAGGTATGATCAATTTGGCGATGGACTACGCAGCAAACGGAACCGCAGGTACGCCCGCTATGCCGTTTGCCGAATGCGGCGCCATGAGCCAAGGATACATCGGCTATCATCTGCAGCAAGCGATCGGCGATGAGCTGAAACGCCGGAACGTTAAGCGCGAGGTTGTGTGTGTTATCACTCAAGTTTTGGTATCGGAAAACGATCCCGCGTTCACGAACCCGAGTAAGCCTATCGGTATGTTCTATACAAAAGAACAGGCCGATAAGATTAAGGCTGAAAAACCGGATCAGACATTCGTTGAGGATGCAGGCAGGGGCTACCGCCGCGTAGTTCCGTCCCCGCAGCCGGTCGCGATCGTCGAACGTCCCGTTATCGAAGAGCTGGTTGCCGCAGGGCACATCGTTATTACCGTCGGAGGCGGCGGTATTCCGGTTTTGCAAAAAGCGGACGGTTTACACGGCGTCGATGCGGTTATCGACAAGGATAAGTCCTGTGCGAAACTCGCAGCCGACGTTAAAGCCGATAAACTGGTTATCTTAACGGCGGTTGATCAAGTTTGTATCAATTTCAACAAGCCCAATCAGCAGGCTTTAAGTAAGCTGAATATTGCCGAAGCGGAAAAATACATTGGCGAAGGGCATTTTGCGAAGGGCAGTATGCTCCCCAAAGTAGAAGCGTGTTTACAGTTTGTCCGCAACCACAAAGAAGGACAAGCCGTTATTACCTCGCTGGCAAATGCAGGCAATGCGCTGAAAGGTGGCAATAGTACGGTTATTACCGCCAACTAATCTGCAGTGCTGCGGATAAATAAGCGGTATTTACCGCAGCGCTTCCGGTTATTTCCGGTACTCCGGTTAAAAACGTTGTCTTTTAACCGGAGCTTGCATCATATATCATGTTCTTGATGAAGTATTGTATATAGAATGCAAACCGGTTTTTAAATAAATTGGAGGGAAAAAATGGGAAAAGATAAAAAAAAGAGGTCATCTCTTTCCGCATTTTCTATTTTGTATATCATTTTGTTTGTATTGGCGATAATCACATGGCTTATCCCCGATGTTCAAAATGCAACGCTCGGAACCATCGTTATGGCATCCTACAACGGATTTTCCAATGCGCTTGATGTTTGTTTCTTCGTATTGGTACTCGGCGGTTTCTTGGGCATCGTAACAAAAACCGGCGCTCTTAACGCAGGAATTACGCACCTCGTAAAAAAATTAAAGGGCAATGAGCTGATCCTTATTCCGATTCTGATGACGCTGTTCTCAATCGGCGGTACGACTTACGGTATGGCTGAAGAGACGGTTGCTTTCTACGGATTGCTTGCCGCGACGATGGTTGCTGCCGGTTTTGATTCAGTCGTTGGTGCAGCTACGGTATTGCTCGGCGCAGGCGTCGGCGTTCTCGGTTCAACGGTAAACCCCTTTGCAACCGGTATCGCTATCGACAGTATCAACAAGAGTTTTGAAGAACTCGGTATTCAAAGCAGCGTAAATAACGGTATCGTTATTGCGTTGGGTATTGTTCTCTGGCTTTCTTCTCTCATTATTGCATGTACATTTGTAATGGCTTATGCAAAGAAGGTAAAGCGGGATAAGGGTTCAACCATTCTTTCCTTGCAAGAGCAAGAAATCATGAATGCGGAATTTTCAAGGAAGGACACGGACGTCGAAGTTGAATATACCGGAAAAATGAAGCTGACGATGGGTATCTTTGCATTCGGCTTCTTCGTGATGATTATTTCCGTTATTCCGTGGGATAAGTTCAATGTAACTGCTTTCGAAGGCTGGTCGTCATTCTTAACGGGCGCTGCAATCGGTGAATGGTGGTTCGGCGAACTGGGTATGTGGTTCTTTATCATCGGTTTGATCATTGCGTTTATCAACAGGTTTACCGAGAACGAAATCGTTTCCGCATTTATGGAAGGCGCAAAGGATATTATGAGCGTTGTTCTCGTTATCGCTGTTGCGCGCGGCGCTTCCGTATTGATGGGTGAAACCGGTTTGGATAAGTATGTTCTCGAACATACGTCAAAAGCATTGGAAGGTTTGCCGGCATTTGCATTTGCGCCGCTTTCATACATTTTGTATGCATTGCTGTCCTTTGTTATCCCGTCAACCTCAGGTTTGGCAACCGTATCGATGCCGATTATGGGGCCGCTTGCGCAGAACTTAGGCTATAACCCTGCTGTTATGGTTATGATTTTCTCCGCAGCATCCGGTATCCTGAACCTGTTTACCCCCACGAGCGGTGTTGTTATGGGCGGTCTTGCAAGCGCACGTATCGAATACAGCACTTGGCTCAAGTTTGTCGGTAAGATACTTGCCGTACTGTTTATCGTCAACCTCGTTGTTCTGACTGTAGGAATGATGATTCTTTAAAAATAAGCTTTGGGCGTAAAAGCCTGATGCATTAGGCGCCTAAAAATTTCGGTTTTTATGTGCTACACATATTTAATAAATGAAAACAGCCTATTAACTCAAACGGGTTAATAGGCTGTTTTTTTATTTAGTAAAAATTATGTTCAAAGCCTTAGTTACTGATAAATTTCTATGGTAGTTTTATTCTTTAAAAGCATTGCCATCGGTATATCGATCATATATTCATCATATAAATCAAACCAGCTTATTTCCGTTGAGTTTTTTGCTTCTTTAAGAAGAACCTTGCTGATGGACGGCAAACACGATTTACTTACCAGTAGTCGGTATTTACTGGTGGCTAAAAACAATTGTGCCATTTCGTTATCGCTTTTCGAAGAATCATCGTCATGCAGCGAACCGACGTAAATAGTCATTTTCTTTTTTTCGTATTTCGGTATAAAGTCAATATCCTGCACATTAATCGCTTTAAGTGTATTTTTATCTTTATAATTGAGATTCATATCGATAAGATATCCGGCATTGACTTGATCGTTTATTTTTGTAATTTTTGCTCCGAATTGCTCGTATTCATCCATATCCGATGTGTTGAATTCATTAAAAAGAGCGTCATAATTAACGGAAGGTTCTCCTTGCATAGCAGACGCCATCTCAATCATCGCTTTTGCAACAGTGATACTAATCGTATTCTGCTCGGTTCCGTCGCTTTTACGGGTAATATGCTGCACGATGTCGATACAGCCCGTTAAACTGAGGCAGCATGATCCGATACAAATCAACAGTGCTATTTTCTTCATAAATAACTCCTTTTCGGTTATTCTATAAGAGCATGAATGAGATGTCAATCAACATTCTCTGTGGGAGATGCAAGGTTACAATGTATAGGAAACCGTATCAGACAGTCGGCCAGTATTTCCGTACGGCTTCTTTAAAGCGAAGTCCGCGGTCGAACTCGTTTTTAAACATACCGAAGCTCGTAGCGCCGGGGGAAAATACGACGATTTCCTGCGTTGCAGTATGATCGTTTTGCAGCATTATGCCATCGTTTTGCAGTGCCGGTTCGTATTCTCTGCGGATTGCCTCAAGCAGTGTAGAAAGGTCTTGAAAGGGGCCGAAATACCGGGTGTGTTGAGCTTGCAGCAGCGGTGTTAATTTATCGGTACCCGTCCCTGCAAGTAAAAATAATGCTTTTGCTTTTTTAAGCTCCGGTGCAAGCGCGGTAAAGTCGAGCTTTTTGTCGGTACCGCCGGTAATTAAGATAACCGGCTTATCAAAGGCATTAACGGCTGCCGCTGCCGCTTCGGGAATCGTTGCTGCGGAATCATTATAAAATTTGAACTGCTCCGTTTCGTAAAAAAGTTCAAGCCGGTGGGGAATACCGCCGTAGCTTTTCATAATGTCCGGAATTTTTTGCAAATCGGCGCCGTATAACGCAAGAGCAAGCGAGGCCGCCGTAACATTTTGCTTGAGCGCTGCGCCGGGAACTGTAATTTTGGGCGGCAGCAGCGGCCGGTCATCGTCCGGTGTCAGCCGTATCCGTGCGGAACCGTCAGCTGCTATCCATGCGCCGAGTAGATGCGGCGGCAGCGGATGTGCGCTGTACCAAAATACTTGTCCGGCAGTTTCTTGCGCAAAGGTTTTTCCCCATTCGTCATCGTAGTTGCAGATGGTGTAATCGGTGTTATCTTGATTGCGGTAGATGATTTTTTTGTCGGATACATAGCGTTCCATCGAACCGTACCAGTTTTGGTGGTCGGGCATAATGTGGGTAAGAAGCGCTATTTTCGGTTTTAATTGCGGACTTTGCGCAAGGTCGCCGAGCTGCCAGCTGGAAAGCTCCAGCACAACCGGCGTATCGGCACGTGTTTCGGTTAGGAAGGTGAGCGGACTTACCGTGATGTTGCCGCCGAGGAATGCCGGTATGCCGCATTGCTTGAGTCCGTAGTACAGCGCGCTGACGGTTGAGGATTTTCCTTTACTGCCGGTTACGGCAAGCATCGGCGCAGAACTCAGCTGTAAAAAAATCGAGATATCGGTTTCGATGCAGTGCGCTGCCGCAATATACGGATTCCCTTCGGATTTTACGCCGGGGTTTTTAATCACCATATCCGCCGTACGGAAATCTTCGATATTATGACCGCCGAGCGCAAAACGCACATTAGGATACTGCCGCAGCTCTGCAACCGAGGGAGCAAGCTCCTCTTCGGTTTTCATATCGGTTACGGTAACCTCTTTTGCACCGTGTTCCGCAAAAAAACGCGCGGAAGCAAGTCCGCCGCCGTTTAACCCAAGCCCCATAATCGTTACCGAAAGGCCTGCAATATCGTTCAAATTCCGTATCATCATTCAACGATAGTATCAAAAAACAAGCGTTTAGGAAAGAATAGTAAAGCCCTGCGTAACCCCGGATGCCGTATCGCCCGTATTCTAAACCTTACCGTCATTGCCCTGCGCAGGAGTCTTTCCGTCCTTTGTTTCCGCTTTCTGCTTTTCAGGCTTTTCCCGTGCTTTTTCGATCTTTTCTTCCAGTTCCGCTAAGGCCTTGTTGTCGGCGCTTTCGGTAAGACGGGGTTTCAACTCTGTGATAAAAGACGTTGCTTCATCATAGCGTTTGGAAAGAATCAGTATGCGGGCATAATTAAGCGCCGCTTCGGGGTTTTCGGAATCTTCATCGTACAGTTTCTTATACATTTCGCAGGCATACGCTTCGTTGCCGGTTGCCGCAAGGCTATAGGCATACGCCTTTGCAATCAGCACGTTTCCGGGCGCCGCTTTATATTGCCGCTCGAGGATGGACTTTGCTTTCCCCCAGTCACCCTGCAGCCCGTACACCCGTGCCAAGTTAAATTCCGCCGCATTTTTATGCGCAGGATCCTTTGCAGCCTTTAGGTAAAATTCCGTTGCTTTGTCATAGTTGGATACTTCGGTATAGGCTTGGGCAATTTCAAAATAGGCTTTAGCCGTTTCCGAATCGGCATTGCCTTTCGCACACAAACCGGCAACAGCCGTAAAACAAACTATCAGTACCGCTAAGCCCTTACGCGATACACGGTTACTTATTTTGGAGTACCACATTCTCTATCGCTCTCAACTGATGGCGGTACAAACCTGCGATGGTCGCGCCGTAATCCGCTATAAGCTGAATCATATTCCGCGGATGTTCGGCTTCATCGACTCCGTTGATTCTATCGCCGGCGTCTCCAAGGCCCGGAAGAATATAGGCGGCGGAATTCAGTGCGGGATCCATCCACAGCGTGTATACCGTACAGTTCTTTAAGGCGCGGGCGGCACACAGAGCGCCTTTGAGTGACGAAATGACATGGAAGCAGCTGATTGATTTCGGTTTCACTCCTTGCCGTTCAAGGTATTTGACAACGGTAATCAAACTGCCGCCGGTTGCATTCATCGGATCGGCAAAGATCAGATCTTTTCCGTTCAGGTCTTCCAAATTGAAATACGACATATCCAAATTGAGGATGTACTGCATATCATCGACTTTTTTTGTATCATCCCGTTTAATCTTAAACAGTGCGAACGGAGTTACATAGCCGTGTGAAGAATATTCTTCGATCTCCTTAGACATAATCATCGACGGAAGGAGTGCGCCGCGCAGCATAACGCACATGACGGTGTTTTCTATTTTATGATCGATGTCGCTGATTTTATGCACGGCATAGTTTTGTACGGGAACGGTAACCGGCGTTTTGGAAATAAGATAGTTTTTGCTGTCCTCGTGGCTCCCGCTATACGCAAGTTTGAACAGCATTTCAAAAGCGCGCTGAGTATAATAGATGAATTCGTTATGACCGGTTTCGCTGCTGCGCAGTTTTGCCATAACGCGGGAGGCTTCCGCATGGCTTGCAAAATCGGTAATAAACGAATACACCTTGAGTTGAGGCACCTCTCGGCAGATTTCCTGTAAAATGTCTCCCATTTCATCATACAGCTTGATAATTTCCGCCTCTGCAGTTTCTTTGTCTTTTTTATCTGCGGCAGCATCAAGCCGCGTAAATTGCTGCATCGTCTGATTATACAGTTCATCCAATTTTTTGAGGTATGCATTATCTTTCGGCGTTAAATACCCCTGTAGAGATTCCGCTTCCATAATAACCTGTTTCATATATAACTCCTCTATTTAAATTAAATACGTAAACGCGAACACCTTTTAAGGTACTCATGTTTACAAAAAAAAACGCCCTTAAAAAAGAGCGTTTAAAAAATTCAATAATAATATAACAATCGGCTGCAAAAGGAGAATCGGCAAGCGCCTAATGCCTTTTGTGCATCTTTTAAAATAGAATGTACATTTAACACCGTATTACATCCATATCGTATCATTTGCGGAATATTCTAATAGAATGAGAGTAATTGTGCAAGCCGTTCTTTGCCGATTATCTTCATAAAACCGGCAAGGCGCGGCCCTTGGTCTTTCCCGATCAAGGCCTGATAGACGGCGGTAAACAGCGCTTTGGGTTCAAGCTCGCAGGCGTGAGCCGTATCATACAGCGCGGTTGAAAACGCTTTTTCATCAAGCTCGTCCATCTTCGGCAGCAGCTCGTCGCGGATTTTGCAGAGCGCGGCGGTTTCGGCTGCGGGAAGTTCCGCCTTACCGCCGTCGGTACGCAGCGCAAACCGGAAGTCTTCCGGCGCACATTCGGTAATCCAATACCATGCGCACTTCGCCCGTGCTTCAAAACGCTCCCGCTGTTCTTCCTTCATATCCGGCAAAAGCTTCATGACCGCGACGATGTCTCCGGCATTGATTTGTAAAAGATTACAGAGGTGTCTGAACGGAATTTGATAGGCTATGCAGGATGGCATCCCTTCAACCTGCGAAAGTTCATAGATACGGCGTTCCTTCGCATATACCTCATCGTTTTTAGCCTTGTCGACACCCCATGCAATACGCTCGGTTTTATCGTAATCCTCATAGGTTTTGATAACGTCCAAGTCGAAGCTGATGGAAAACTCCGTGTTCGGCCTCGTTCCGGCAAACAAGTACCGCGCAATTTCGGGCTGATACACGTTCAAGACATCGGAGAGACTGATAACTTTCCCCTTCGACGACGACATTTTACCCGGTAAGCCCTTGATGCCGATAAAATCGTAGCGGAAGCTGACGGGAGCAGGCCAATCATATATTTCATCCGCGACAAGCCGCGCCGTGTCGAAAGAACCGCCTTGGCTGTGATGGTCTTTTCCGGCAGGTTCAAAAACCGTTTTTTCAAACTGCCAGCGCATCGGCCAGTCAACTCTCCATCCGAGTTTTAATTCCTTTGAGGTGCGTAAGTCGGCCTTTTCCTGATGACCGCAGCTTGTGCAGCGGTATTCCAATCCGTATTCGCCGTCGTAAGAAACGATCTCGGTAGTGTCTTTATTGCAGTTGCAGCAAAAAGCCGCGACAGGCCAATATTCTTCCGTTGCAGGAATTTTATGCTCATCGTCGCGGTAGCGGTTCAAACAGTCCTTTATTTTGTCGCGGTTTTGCAGCGCTTTTTTCATCCCCTCGGCATACATGCCGCTGCGGTACCGTTCAGCCTGATATAAAAATTCGGGATGAATACCGACTTTCGGCAACACCTGCTCTACATCCGCTTCGTGATGACGCGCATAAGACGTGTCGCGGCCGGTTGTGTCGGGTACCATCGTAATGGGATACCGCAGATAGTTTTGCAGCGTTTCTTTTCCGGGCATATTTTCAGGCACTTTGCGGAATACATCGTAATCATCCCACGAATAAATAAAGCGTACCTTTTTACCGCGGTCGCGTAACGCGCGTACAACTAAATCAACCGAGATAATTTCGCGGAAGTTGCCGATGTGAACGGTTCCCGACGGCGTAATTCCCGAAGCGCAGGTATAAGATTCCAAATCGCCGCGCTCGCGTATAATCTTCTCCGCGGTTTGATCCGCCCAATGTACTAACTTCTGATTGTTTTGTTCTTTACTCATATCATCCTTGTATTGAACTCAAACAGCCCTGCTGATGAGGCTCGAAAGGTTCTGTGTTGGTGATTGTTCGAAAAATATTGCGGAATTGTATACTGCGCGGTCGATTGTGTCAATTATGCCTGTTTACAGGGGGGGAGGCAAAAGCCGGTTACTTTTCGGACAGCCGTTACCGAGGGCGCCTTGAACAAAAAAAAATCGAAAAAGTTACAAAATTAATGATTGACAGGTGAAAAAAAATCGGCTAGCATATTCTTAAGTGAGTTTGGCCGTTAAAAAGTGTGTTACGCTTTGGCCAAGAACGTATTTAAGGAGGTATTTTTCATTATGAAAAAATATCTGCTCGTAAGCTTGACAATTTTCTTTACGGCCGCGTTTGTATTGGCTCAGGATGCAGCAACTGTAGAGCCGAACGTCGATATCAAAGCCGATGCAACGGTAAGCTGGGGCGTGGACCTTGGCAAGGGCGGTGTAAGCAACAGCGCAAAACACGGATTTAACAACGAAGCTTCTTGGACGGTGACATTTCCGCTCCTCAAGAAGGCAAACAAAACTTCCGCCAAGAGCGACGTACCCGTATACGGTGAGGTCGTTTTAAAGAATGTCGAATTAAACATCCAAAGCAGTGACGGTAAAGACAGCGGAAAGTTCGGTGTTGAGGGAAAAGTAGGGGGCGTAGCTGCGAAGTTCGTATTCTACGGTGTCTATATTGTCGCTTATGATAAACCGGATTTTACATCAAACTATGCGAACATTTGGGATCCCCTTTTAACAAACAAAAGGAAGAGCAGCCCTAAATTTGCACCCGGTTTTGGGGGGTACGGCTTTAAATTCGGCTATGCAAACAAAGACTTTCTGGACTTGGATGTCGGCGTAAAGTTCGGTTCCAACGGTAATTGGGATAGTGATATTACGGCCGGTACTACAAAAAACAATTACGTGGTTAAATATTTTGACGGAAATACAAAGTTAGGTGGCGGCGAGCACATATTAATGGATATTAACGGTAATCCTACATGGGTTGATAGAGATAATCCTATATGGGGCGGTAAAGATAAAGCCTATCCTAAGAAAGGTACTTATGCGTACTATAAAACGGTAAGCCCGAAAGACAATCACAGCGAGTATGCTGTCGGCTTTGATCTTTCTATGAAGCCGCTTGATAAAATGCTTGGGCTTGCCTTTACCATAAACTCCACATTGGTTCGATCGGACAAATATAACGAAGGAGTCGAAGGTGTAGAAAATGATAAGGTTGCATTAAGCATCGGTGCGGAAGTTACCTCGGAACCCGTTGACGGGTTAAAGTTGAAATTCGGTTTTGACGGCGGTTCTGACTTTGACACAGGGAATAGAAATCGAACAACTAACAAGGCGATTCATGCATTTGCATGGGATATGCTGTTTGACGCACAGTATAAATGGATAGGCGCCGGTGTGTATGTTTCTTCTCCCGGTACCGAATTTGCCGGAACCAATTACGAAGAGGTGTACAGAAAGCCAGACGGGAAGCCCGACTTTTATGGAAAATTTACCGATGTGTCATTCTATGCAAAACTTGAAACAAGCGGGGACAAGAAAAAGGCTTCTAATTTAGTTGAAGGTTTGGATGCAGGCGTTTATCTCGCTTTCCATCAACTTTGTTCCGCTGCAACAGTCACACCAAAAATGGCGGCTCCGCTTGTCGGGAAAGTTTGGGGGGCATATAAAGCGTCTATCAGCGATTCTATATGGATTAAACCCTATGCCGACTTCTGGTTCAATACCAACCATCCCTATGGCGCCAATAAAGACCTTAAAGTAGGGCTTGTATATGACCTCGGTTTAACCTTCAGCCCCGTTGAAAAAGTCGAATTTGATGCAAAATGGACGCATGGAACATTGACGAAGAATAATTTTGCATCGGTTGTCGGTGCTTCAGCGCTTGAGAATCAGCACAAGGGTAAATTTGTGTTGTCTCTTAAACTTACCTACTAATACCTTGCGCGTTAAGCGCTCCGGTATAAAGATAAAAGCCTGTCCCGCTTGCGCGGGACAGGCTTTTTTTTGCTAAAGGAGCGCGGGTACGTGAAAAAAATACTTAGATTTCAGCGCTTGACATTTTTTCCTATTTTAGGTATAAGGTTATCCATAGTTGTTTATTATATTCCCCTGTAGCTCAGTAGGCAGAGCAAGTGGCTGTTAACCACTGGGTCCGTGGTTCGAACCCGCGCGGGGGAGCTTTCGAAGCTCAAACAGTATTACTGTTTGAGCTTTTTTTTTCGCCGCCTTAAAAAAGGAAACGTATCTGCTTATTTTCCCGCTTACGCCTTATCGGTGCCAAAAGTCGGGAACACATAGGATGACAATGGTGTACAGCTCTAAACGTCCTGCCAGCATAGAAAAAGAGAACAAGACTTTTGCCCAATGGGGAAAGAATGAAAAATCCCCGCCGCAGCCGATTCTGCCGAATGCAGCGCCGATATTACCGACTAAAGTAAGCGCCGCCGCCATATCGGTAAGAATGTCCGCTCCGGTTAAGGCGGCCGCTAAAAATGTAACCAGCAGGCACACAACATACACAAACATAAAACCTGCGGCGCTATACACAACGTCTTTCCGGCCCGGACGGCGGTTGAGCTGGATGCTGAACACACCGTGCGGATGTAAAAGCCGCTGCATCTCGTTCAGCGCTTGTTTCCGCAAAATAACCCAGCGGATAACTTTAATGCCGCCTGCCGTTGAACCGGAACAACCACCGGTAAACATCAGCAAAAAAAGGAGCGCCTGAGCAAACGCCGGCCATGTACAGTAATTTACGGTAGAGAAACCGGTAGTTGTTATTATCGATGCAACATGAAAAAAACTGTGGCGGAAGGCGGCAGACAGCCCGTACACAGGCACAAGCGCCAGCGCAATACCGATTCCTGCGAAAAAAATGATGCGGATATACGCCCGTAATTCGGAATTTCTAAAAACTTCTTCGGGCTTTCCGGTAAAAAGATGAAAATAAAGACTGAAATTTACCCCTGCCAAAAACATGAACACCGTGCAGATAATCTCAATGGCCGCCGAATTATAATACCCGATACTGGTATTTCGGCTTGAAAATCCGCCGGTACCAAGTGTAGAAAAACTGTGGCACATCGCTTCTAAAAACGGCATATCGGCAAGACACAGCAGCAGTATTTGCAATACCGTCATTCCCAAGTAAATAAACCAGAGCGCTTTTGCCGTATGCGTAATCTTTGCCGTTACCTTTCCTTTATCAGGGCCGCTCGTTTCGCTTTTTATCAGCTGAAATCCGCCGACGCCGAGGAGCGGAAACAGCGCAACGGTTAAGGCAACAATTCCCATACCGCCAAGCCAGTGCATTTGAGTACGCCATACCCGCAGCGCCATCGGATAGCTTTCGATGTCCTGCAAGGCGCTTGCACCGGTTGTTGTAAATCCGGAGACCGACTCAAAAAACGCATCGCTGAAGTACGGCACAAGGCCTGAAAGCATAAAGGGAACCGCTCCTAACAACCCGGCGCCCAGCCACGCGGCGCTTACTAATAGGATTCCTTCGCGTACGGTAAGCTGAATCCGGTTCTGTTTGGTTTTAAGAAACAACAGGAGCGTTACGGGCCATAAAACCGCCATCGGTATAAAAAATGCCGGCAGCATATTCCATTCATGCAAGTAGACGGCAATGGCAACCGGAATCAAAAAACTTCCGGCTACAATCGAAAGAATCATAAAAATAATGGCTAAACATTGGAGAAATTTCATTTTTTACCGGCAAAATATTTAATAACTTCGTCGCTTTTCGCTACTTGTACGATAATAGCAAGTTTATCGTCCGCTGCAAGCACGGTATTACCGCCGGGAATGCAGCAGCCTTCTTCGTTCGTAATGAGCAATATAAGAAACACTCCGTGCATTGCAATGTCCTTCAAGCTTTTCTCTACCGCTTCCGAATGATCGGAAATGATGACTTCAACAACCTCCAGATCCCCTGCTCCCATGGTATGAATGCGGGTAAGATGTTTGCCGCCCAGATGGCTCATAATAACATCAACAGTAACGTCTTTTAACGGTATCGCGACATCCACGCCGATTTTATATGCGACGTTTGACATCACGGAGCTTTGCACAAGCGCAATGGTTTTAGGTATTCCCAGCGTTTTAAGATACGCAGAGGTGATCATGTTCAATTCATAATTTTGCGTCGCATTGATAACAAGATCAAAAGAATTAAGTGCAATTTCTTCTATAAATGCTTCGTCGGTAACATCTCCGCTATAGATGCGCGCTTGAGGGTACTCCGCCGCCGCCTGTTTTGCGAGGGTGCTGTCTTTATCGATAATAGCAACTTCCCAGCGGGATTTTGAATGGAGTCCGAACAGGCGTTTAAACATACCGAATGAGTGCTTTTCGATAAGGCTGGCAGCGACCCGCTTTCCGACCTTTCCGATACCGACCAATGCGATTTTTTTGATGGGTTTAACGGTAAATCCTGCAAGTGCATAAAACTGCTCGATATAATTCGGCAGCGTTAGAATCGAGATTCTCATACCGGCATGGAGTACCGTACCGCCTGACGGGATAGCGGTTTTAGTTTCATCCTCTACGGCGACAACGACAAAAGGGGCATCAATAGTAACGGTACGGATATTTTGCAGTGTAATTCCGTCCAGTTTGCTGCCTGCACCGATGGTAAAACAGGTAAGCTGATACGGAGAATCTTCAAAAGCGATAATATCACTTACGGCGCCGTGTTCAACCGCATTGATAATTGCGAGTGCAGCTTCTTGGTCGGGATGCACCAAAAAATCGATCCCCAGCGTACGTTCCTTTCCGGTATTCAGCGATGCTACATAGTTTTCGTTTCTTACGCGGGCAATTTTAAGCACCTTGGGTGCAAGGGATTCGGCAACCCCGCAGATAATCATATTCAGCTCGTCGCTGTCGGTAAGGGTAACCAGTGCATCAGCCCGTTGGATAGCGGCCTCGGTTAATACTTTCGGATCATTGCCGCTTGCTTCCGTTACGGTACAGTCCAACCGGTTGGCGGCATGGCGGGCTGTTTCATTATTTTGTTCGATAAGAACCACATTATGTTTTTTCGCAATGAGTCTTCGGGCAAGCTCTACGCCCGTTACACCCGCACCAATAATAATGACAGTCATTTACAATGATACTAACACAAAAGTACCGGTATGGACAGGGGGGAATTGCCTCTCGTTACCCTTCGATAACCTGTATCTCAAATTCCAACCGAGGCATACATTCCGCTAAATCGTTTCGGATCCGGTTGAGCGCTTCTACGCGCATTTCTACGGATGTATCGGCATTCCCTTGGATAATAAAGATTGCGTTTTTGGTTCCGTTGTCAAATTTATACTGTTCCCCGTCGCGGACGCCAAGCCATGCGATAATACCTTTAGAGTCCCGATACACATAATCGGTTGCGGCGATATGTTTTTCGGTAGATGAGATTGGAAGAAAACTCCCCTCTTCTTTATTGACGGTAAACTCTATCTGCCCGTCTATTTTATCAAGGTCGTGGCCGCCTATTGCCAAAAGCGAATGTAATGATTCGACATTATAAATATCGATAACACTGTTGATATGCGGCATAGAACCGCGGCGTTGAATATTCCGAATAAAGGCCGGAACGGTAGGCGGATACTTCTTGATACTGCGTCCGACGCTTTGCAGCATATCCGCGTACCCTTGTGTAACCGGATGATTCGATACCGCCTCAACATCGCAGTGTAATGCCCAATCTTCCATTTTCTTTTGCTTCTTTAAAAACGAATCCGATAACGGCGCTTGCGGGTCTATATTTTTTGCAATACCAATCACAACACTTTTAATTCCAAGCTCAACGATACTTTTATCAATAATAATGTTCATAGCAGCTTTGCCTCCGTATTTTGCGCTCTGTATAGGTAAATTGTATAAGTACGCCGATTATACTCCGGCTCAAAACTTTTTTGAAGTCTTCCGAAATAAATACTGCCGTAAATACTGTCATTTTACTGCAACTGTGATACTGGAGTGATACAATAAAAATGCGGAAAAATTGAGTATGAGACCATTTGAACCGAGAAGAGGTTCAACTCTGGTCGAATAGTCTCAATTTTTCTGCGGGGAACACGAACATTGTACTTCCTTGTACAATGTTCGTGTCAAGTTTTTCTAGCAAAAAACTTGCTGCTGATTAGTATCACCGCCATCCGTGGCGGATATGAAAAAATAAGGCCTAGTGCGTTTATCTCCGCCGTATTTTTTGCACGGCAGTCTTTAAGAGAGAATCTCCCGTTATCAAAAGAAAACTCAAGATAATCAGAGCAAAAAGCGCTGCGCTGATAAAGAGCGGAAGTCCCTGCGCAATAATACGGGGATAGCTTGACAACGGTGTATACAGCTGTGCGCCGAAAAAATATAGCGGAGCGGCGGCAATCAGCGAGAAAAGCAGCATCTTAACGGTAAAGCCTGAGGCCGATACAAGCAATACGCGTACATCGATTGAATCGTTTTTAGTAAGGAAATACAGCAAAATACCGGTATTGACAACGCTTGCGACGGTCAGTGCCAACGCAATGCCCCCGCCCTGCATAAAACCTGCCAAAACCGCCGCAAGCACGATATTGATTGCGAAACATACGATTCCTGCAATCGTGGGACGTTTGGCATCGCTTTGTGCGTAAAAAGCCGAGGTTAAAATCCTATTCAGTGCGATAAAGAACAATCCTGCGATATGCCACTGAAAGGCCTGCAAGGTAAGCCGGACGGACTCGTCGGTAAAGCGGCGGCTCTTATACACCAAAATGATAATATGCTCGCCGGAACAGAGCAGGAAAATCGTTGCAGGGACAGTTACGAGCGCAATAATCTTTGCGGCATCCGATAGCAGTTTTTGAAATACATCCCATTGCTTATTCACCGCATGGGCGGATAGGTCGGGCAGAATAACCGTGCCGACCGAAACGGCGAAGATGCCGAGAACCAGCTCTTGCAAGCGGATAGAATACTGTAAACTCGCCGCGACTCCTACCCCTGCATACGTTGCAAGCGCCGTCGAAACGAGGTCGTTGATCTGATACACCGCCGTCCCGATGAGCGTCGGCACGATCAGCCGGAGAATTTTCCGTGCTCCGGCGTTCTGTACACAGCGCTGGAACGGAATAGGCTTAAACGAAAAGCCTGCGCGCAGCACAAAGGGAAGCTGAAACAGCATCTGGCAGGAACCGCCGAGTATGACCCCGATTGCCATCGCAAGCGCCGGATTCCCGCACGGTTTTGCAAGGGCAAAGGTACAGCCGATAACGGATAGGTTGAACAAAATCGGCGTAATCCCCGTCGGTAAGAAGCTGCGGATGCCGTTTAATATACCCTGAAAGAATGCTGCAATGGAAATAAGCAGCAAATACGGAAACATAATCCGCGTCAAAAGCACCGTTGCGGAAAAGTCGCCGATTTTCGGAAAGAACAGCGCAACAATCAGACCGCTGCACAAAATCCCGATAATAACGGTTCCCGTTACGGCAAAAGAGAGCATTGTAAATGTTGCGGAAAGAAACTCCTTCATCGCAGCCTTTGAGTCAGGGACATTGCGCTTTTCTTCCTCCAGATAGGTCTGAAAGGTGGGGATAAACGCAACGGTCATGCTGTTTTCGGCAAAGATACGCCTGAGCAGATTGGGAATCATAAAGGCAACGGTAAAGGCGTCCGCAAGGGGGCCGGTGCCGAGAAAGACTGATTTGGTCATTTCCCGTATCAGCCCCAAAACACGCGAGATGAGGGTGAGTACGGATAGGCTAATACCGCTTTTCAATAAAGAAGATTTCCGGTTCATATATGTTTTATGCGATCGGTAGGCATTACCTATGCATCCGCTTACCGATACGGCAGTTTATCTGCGGAGCCGGACGCCTTCGATATCGGTGCTGAACAGCTCGCGTAAATCGTTCAGCCCCAATGCCATCAGCGCCATACGGTCAATGCCGATACCCCATGCCAGAACAGGAACATCGATGCCCATCGCCTTGGTAACTTCGGGGCGGAAAATGCCGGAGCCGCCCAGCTCGAACCAGCCGAGTACCGGATGCTTGATATGCACTTCTATAGAAGGTTCCGTGAAGGGGAAGTACCCGCCGACATACTTCACTTCGGTGGCGCCGGCGATTTCGACGGCAAACATCTTGAGGATACCGAGCAGCGTCCGCAGGTTGACCTGTTCGCCGAGGACGATACCTTCCGTCTGGTAAAAGTCGGAAAGGTGCGTTGCGTCTACTTTATCGTAGCGGAAGCAGCGCGCAATACCGAAGTATTTGCCCGGGATTTTTGCCTTTGCCAGCTGATGAGCGGACAATACCGTGCCTTGGCTGCGCAGTAAAAGCTGCCGGGTAAAATCGCGGTCAAAGTGATAGTTCCAGCCGCGGCTGCCGCTATCCCCGCCCGTTTCGTGAATTTCCGCAACACGGGAAAGGAAGGGTTCCTCGATCGCTTTGGCGTGCGTGGGATTTTTTAGGTAATACACATCGTGAATGTCGCGGGCGGCGTGGAACTGCGGCATAAAGAGCGCATCGGAGTTCCAGAAATCCGTTTCGACGAGCGGCCCGTCAAATTCCTCGAAGCCGAGGGAGGTGAGCTTATCTTTGACACCTTCCAAAAAATCAACGTAGGGGTTTGTCCTGCCGGGGATAACGCGGGCTGGCGGCAGCCGGATATTGTAGCTGCGGAAGGTTTGCGTTTTCCATGCGCCTGTTTTAAGACTTTCGGACGTCAGCTGTCCGGTTTCATCGCCGGTAATGCCCGCCGCATTCAATGCCTTCTGCACTGCGGCAACCATATCCGTAAAGGCGTAGACAATCTCGTCCCGTTCAATAATCTTGAATGCGGCATCCGCTGCGCCGCGCTTTTTCGCAATATCGGCGATGCAGGTCTTTTCGTCATCCGTTAAAGAGTCTTCAGGCAGACGGCGCTCGGCAGATTCTGCAGCACGTTTTAGCAGCGCTTTTTTCAGCAAGAAGTTTTTATCGTCAGGGTCTTTTATATATGACGCTTTTTTTTCATCATTCATCGCGGCGCAGCCCGCCTTTGAAAGCTCCCCGAAGGAAGAGCCGACATCCTTATTCTGTAAACCGAGTTTCTGCGCAATTTCGGGCAGCTTGAGCGGCCCTGCTTTCTTTAACAATAGGATAATCCGCTCGGCAGGCAATCCGTTTTTTGCATAGTCTTTGCCAAGCTCCGTCAATTCATAGACAACGGTTGTCTTTCTCGTTTTTTCTTTTACTAATTCTTTGAGCTTGAGCCACGAAAAGGCCTGATTTGCATGACCTTCTTTATACTGCAACACCTCTTGCAGTTTTTTCGCATATAATCCTTCGCCTATCTTAAAGTTCTTTAATACCTTGATTTCAAGCGGGTGCAGATTTTTTAATACCGATTGAATATCCATAACGGATTCCCCCTTTTTTTCATAAAACGGATAAAATGATACCTCATTTAACGGTTTTAGTGAATAGGATGAGCAGTTTTTTGTTCAAGGGCGCTTATCTCATTCATAATTTAAGAATGTATTATTCAGAATTATGAAAACCGATTTCATTACTTACATAACAACAAGTTACATAACCCGCTGTACTAAAGTGCGCTTTTTTAGTATGGTAGTACGCCGACGGTTTTTATAGCAACCGTATTTTCATTGATAGGCATTTCTGAAAATCCAACCATTTCAGAAATATTTTATACTTACAAAGGGAGCCTCATGAATACTTTTTATAATGCGGACGAAACATCAAAAGAAAAAACAAATGATAGCGCGAATGAGCAGCTGATGCAGAAATTCCTGAACACCCGTCAAATTATCTTGTCGGGTGAAGTAAATAAAGAACTGGCGGAAAAGGTTATCCGTCAGCTTTTGATACTCGAAGCCGATTCCGCTTCAAAACCGATTTATGTGTATATCGATTCTCCGGGCGGAGATGTTGATGCCGGTTTTGCGATTTTTGATATGATCCGGTTCATCAAACCGCCGGTTTATACGATCGGTATGGGATTGGTGGCCAGTGCCGGCGCGCTTATTCTTTTAGCGGCGCCGAAAAACTACCGGATTGGACTTCCGAACAGTCACTACCTCATCCATCAGCCGTTATCCGGCATCAAAGGGGTCGCGACGGATATCGAAATCCATGCAAAAGAAATTGAAAAAATCCGTGCAAAAATAAATGCGCTTATTGCCGAAGAAACCGGTAAGGATGCAGCTGCAGTTGCAAAAGATACCGACCGTGATTACTGGCTTTCGGCAGACGAAGCTGCCGCTTACGGGCTTATTTTACAGGTCATCAAAACCCGCAGCGATCTCCCTAAAAAATAACATTCCGGTAACGGGTTTTCGACAAGTCATAACAATGTAAAGACTTATCAAAAACCCGTTATCAGCTTTGCCGATGGGCATCTCTATTCCGAAGGATGCGAAGCAAATCTAACCGAGTTTTTTGCAAATGCCCTATAGTAGTTCGCTCAACGCGGCGGTAAAGATTCCTGCGCGGCCGACTTCGTAAAACACCGATTCTTCCCAAGCAGCGGTAATCTCCGTATCCGAAATAGAAAATGCAGTATAGTTAAAGTTTTCCGGTAAAGACGGTAGATGCAATTTTTGTATGCTGTTATCGCCGGTATTAAGCAGCAGTGTCCCAGTAGGTAATAGGATCGCGGCATTCTGCTTACCGTCACTTTTGGAAGACTGAACCGCATAAAGATTTACCGGTACCCTCTCTTCCATAGTATCGTTTGTTTGATTCTGCGCAGGTTTAAAGAACATACTACCATCAACCGAATCTTCAGTGAATACTTTCAAATACAAATCCCTATTACTTTCGATTGCGTTCGCCAATTCTTTGAGCATATCCGGCATCCGGTGATAAAGCGGCGGTTCGCAAACCGCTCTAAATTCTTCTGCAGAAAGCGGGGTGATATGTTTATAGGCATCCTTCTGCATAAAGGTTGCAAAATTACTGCATTTTACATACGCGAAGGAGATATCCGTTCCGTTATCAGTTTTAAAACCTGCATACCATTGACCGGCTACCTGCTCAAGAGATTTACACTGCGCTTCCTTAGGTAAATGCAGATTTGTTACATCGGCAACAGGTGTATAGGTTGTACTTTCGGAATCGGTACGCAATAAGAAGTACGTATTTTGAGATGCGCCGTGTGATAAAAAGATCGAATTTTGGTAAATACGGATAAAAAACTGTCCGTCAACCGTATACAAATCTCCCGCGGTTGCCTGCGAAAAAAGCTCATGCCCAGCCGGAAGCGGTGTATTTACTTGTAAGGAATGAACCGGATACAGTCCGCACTTATTGATTAAAAAGACGGCATCCCCATGATTTAAACCGAAATCGGCAACGCGAACCGCTTCCGTCCATGGTTTAAACACTGCAGCAGGTATTTCGGAAACGGCATCGGCATCTTTTACTTGCACGGAACCGTTGCCGTCAACGAAAAAATATTTCCAATGATTGATAGACGGGGACTCAACCGGTACCGCCGAGGCGCTTTCTTGCACTTGCGGTACTTCGGTTTCCGTCTTTTGTTTTGTACAAGCGGAAAAAACAAGCGCTGCCGCAATGGGCAGCGCCAACATCGACTTACGCAAGAGCGATCGCCTCAATTTCAACCAGTCCGTCTTTCGGCAGACGGGCAACTTCCACAGCAGAGCGCCCCGGATAATTTCCGGTACCGAATACCTCACTGTACACTTTGTTCATTTCCGCAAAGTTGTTCATATCGCTTAAGAACACGGTTGTTTTAAGCACCTTGTCCAAACTGCTGCCACCTGCTTCGAGTACCGCTTTCAGGTTCATCAGCGATTGGCGGGTTTGTTCGGCAATACCGCCCGGAACAAATGCCCCCGTAGCGGGATCGATCGGCAGTTGGCCGGAGGTAAAAATCAAGCCGTTTGCGGCTGTTCCCTGCGAATACGGCCCGATTGCGGCCGGCGCCTTGTCTGTTGCAATAATCTGTTTCATAAATACTCCTTCTTAATTATGAATTGTATTAGAATCCGTAGCGGGCGAAGGTTGCGGCGCCTGCATAGCGGGCTTGGCAGCCGAGTTCTTCTTCGATACGGATCAGCTGATTGTATTTGGCAATACGGTCGCTGCGGCTCATCGAACCGGTTTTGATCTGTCCTGCCTCCAATGCGACGGCAAGGTCGGCGATAAACGCATCCTCGGTTTCGCCCGAGCGGTGGGAGATAACCGCAGTATAGCCTGCGTTTTGCGCCATACGCACCGCATCGATGGTTTCGGTAACCGTACCGATCTGATTGAGCTTAATCAGAATAGAGTTACAGGCCTTTTCTTTAATACCGCGCTGCAGCCGTTCGGTATTGGTAACAAAGAAGTCGTCGCCGACAATCTGAATTTTGCTGCCAAGTTCTTTAGTTAAACGTGCATAGCCTTCCCAATCATTTTGATCGAGCGGGTCTTCGATAGAAACAATCGGATAGGTGTTAATCCACTTTTTGTAGATTTCGATCATTTCATCCGCAGAGAACAACTTGTCGGGATTGGATTTCCAGAATTTATAGCCCTTGCGTCCGCCCTCGTCGAACAGTTCGGAAGAGGCACAGTCAAGCGCGATGGCAATATCGGTGCGCGGTTTGTAGCCTGCCTTATCGATTGCCTTCATAATATATTCCAGCGCCGCTTCGTTATCGATATCCGGCGCAAAACCGCCTTCATCGCCGACGGAAGTTGCCTTGCCGTCTGCCTTTAAAAGGCTTTTTAACGCATGGAATACTTCTGCCGTCATGCGCACCGCTTCGTGAATGGACTCGGCGCCGATCGGCATCACCATATATTCCTGAAAGTCGATTTTGTTGTCGGAATGCTTGCCGCCGTTAATGATGTTCGCCATCGGTACCGGCATTTGCAGCGTATGTGCACCGCCCAAGTAGCGGTACAGCGGTAAACCGACATAATCGGCGGCGGCGCGAGCCACAGCCATCGAAACGCCAAGCATCGCATTGGCGCCAAGTTTTGACTTATTCGGTGTTCCGTCCAGATTGAGCATGGTCTGGTCAATTTCCGCCTGTTCCAAGGCATCCATTCCCTCAAGCTCTTCTGCGATAACGGTATTCACATTATCGACAGCTTTTAGCACCCCCTTACCGCTATAGCGTTTCGCATCACCGTCGCGCATCTCCAACGCTTCAAACTCGCCGGTAGACGCTCCCGACGGAACGCAAGCGCGGCCGAAGCTGCCGTCACTCAATGCAACATCAACTTCAACCGTAGGATTTCCGCGGGAATCGAGAATCTCGCGTCCTTCAATATACACAATATCGCTCATATACGACCTCCCATATTTTAGAGATAATTGACCTGTATTTTACACTTATTTTATGATATAATCAAATGGTATGACATTTATTTTATCACCTGAAATAATCGATGATATTATGTTTTCGATGGAAAATCAGGATCAAATTCTTTCGTTCGATGCGCTTGAAGGTATTTGTGTCGACATGGATGAAATTGATGATGATTATGAATCGGTTATCGACGACGAACGCTATTACGATCTTCCCGAATGGACTTCCGCCCAAGGTTTTCATGTAATGGAACAGTTTACGGCACGGGTACATAATCCCTTGCTGCGGCAAGCGTTGCTGAATGCCCTCGGACAGCGGAAAGGGGTGTTCCGCCGGTATAAAGAAGTGCTGAGGACCGCGCCTACCGTTGAACGCGAATGGTATCAATTCAAGGATCAGCAGATGAAGGCTGCCGTATACGAATGGTATAATGATCTGCGGAGACTCTGGGGGCTTGAAAAAATCAGCTTTGAAGAAGAAACGGACACGCAGCTTTTGCCGGAAGATTTTACGTTTCAAATTCAAAAACGCGATGTACTTGATGCCGAGCTTTTACGGGATTTTATCCGGAAGACGGATTCGCCGGTTAATGATGATAATACGTTTATATCCTTTGACGCAAAAGCGGCGCTTGCCGCAAGCCGGTTGTTCGGGCAGACCTTGTTTTTCGACGCGGATGTATGCGCTGCAGCCGGGCAAAAGCACAGTACAACTCAGGATAATGCGGTCTATATCACTGCATACACCGAGAACGGGTTGTGCGGGGTTTGTCCCGTTATTGCATTCCCGTTTAATGAAAATTTTTGTATTCCGTTCTTGCGGGTATTGCCTGAATATCGGGGGCTTGGACTCGGTAAGGAGCTTTTACAGCGTGCCTGTGTCTACAGCGCACCCTTAGCCGCTGCGCTGTTATTTGCCGACTTTTGCACGCCGCCCCATTTTATTACGGAACTTGAACGGAATGGGTTCGAGCGTATGGGACTGTTGTATGTAAAAGATTTGTCTGAAAGTGATGGCGAACGAGAGACGAAGTAGCGCATTACGGGATAAGAAGAGAAGATAAAAAATATATGCGCCCGACACGGCTCGAACGTGCGACCTACGGATTCGAAGTCCGTTGCTCTATCCAACTGAGCTACGGGCGCATTTTCCGTCCTGCTAAAGAATCAGACTTTTTAATCAACGTCTGATAATTGAACATAAACGTAAAAGGGTGGGTGATGGGGTTCGAACCCACGACAACCAGATCCACAATCTGGCGCTCTACCACTGAACTACACCCACCGCGAATGCAGGAAATGATGCCAGATAACCAAAAAAAAGTCAAGTAGCCGTTCAGGGATCGGATCGGTACACGCATCATGCCCTTTTTGATGTCTCCGCAGAATCATTGAGGCTGTTCGATGCGGTTGCCGAAATATTGCCTATTTATGTGTGCGGCGCCGTACGATATTCACCAAAAGATTCCACAAGGGGATTAAATACAGAAAAAAAGCCGATAAGAGCGCTGCCGCCGGAGCACCGATCGAAGTCAACGGAAGGCTTACCGCTATCGACCACGGCATCAGCGGCGCGACGACGATGGCGGTATCTTCCAAATAAGAAGCAAATAGATTCTTATCGTCTACAAGGTCGTCACATACTTGATGAGTCAGCATAACTGCCAATGTTTGGTTGCATGCAATCGCCGAAGCAAATACGGAGGCGGTAAGAACAGCACCGAATACGGTAATACGTTTGCCGAGCTTACGCATAAGTTGCTGCACTCCGTCAAAAAAATGAGTACCTTTAAACATTCCCGAATAACAAGACGAGATGCAGATAATTACGGATGCCCGTATCATCGAAACGATACCGCCGCCGCTCATCAACTTTGCCAGTTCCGCATCTTGAGGATGAAAGCCGAAAAAGACTATTTTTATCAGCTCTGCCGCATATATATGCTGAAAAAATACGGCGCAAAGCAAACCGGTAAGGCAGCTTATCGCCATCGTTATTTTTACATCGATTTTAAGTAACGAGAAAAGGATAATGATAACGGCCGGTATAATGGTAAAAAGCGAAAGGTTATAGTAATCGGCAAAGATATGGAATGTCATACCGTTCCCCGTGCCGAGGTTGGCGATGCTACCGATGATGCCTCTGCCTGTGCCGGGATTGATAATAATACCGATAATACCATACAGCGCAACCGTTAATATAAAGGGAACAAGCGCGGTTTTTATCATCGTTTTGATATTATCAAAGACATTTGTATGCGTTAATTCGCTGATGAGATGCGCTCCCGATGACATCGGCGAGCATCGGTCTCCAAAAAATATCCCCGAAATGATGGCGCCCCCTGCGTATATCACGGGAATATTCAGACTGTTTGCCAATGTCATACAGATAACGCCGATGGTGGCGGCGCTTCCGAAAGCGGTACCCATCAAAAACGATACAAAGCAGCATAGTAAAAAGCAGAGCAACACCATGGCCTGCGGTACCGCAAACATGGATGCATAGTATACGATAAAGGCGATAGTGCCGCATACACGCCATATTGCAGTGATGCTGCCTATCAACACAAAAATTATTAAAATATTTTTTACGGTTATGATGCCGCGGAAGGAATAGCTAAGCATCTCCTTCCATGTTTTGCCTTTTAGAAGGCCGAACGCAAAGAAAAGCACATAGCCGAATATCAGCGCATATAGAATTGAATAGTGAAGAATAACGCAGATAATTAAACTGACGGAAAACAGCAACAGAATACATAATTCAAGCATAAGCTTTCTACGTTCCTTTCTGTCATTATTATGCAGAGTTGTGCGTCTGTCAATGAGGCGCCGTGCAAACGCATCAGGTCATTTTTCTAGCAGCCCCGCAGAATAAGAGAGATTATTCGACCAGAGTTGAACCTCTTCGCGGTTCAAATGGTCTCATAACCTCTTTATTCTGCGATTCCGGTCTACTCTACCTGATGCGTTTGCCCGTTTGTTGGAAAAAATGTGTAAAATTTTATCCAAAATTTTACACAAAAGGAAGGCAATCGCATCAGGGTAAAAAAAAGGTGATAATCAAGGTACAGCTAAAGGAGAGATGTAAAGGCTGTACGATGACTATCACCGGGATCAGTTGTCTTCGGCTCTAAGCCGGCACGTAAGCTTTAAACTTATTGTGCAAGGCTTTTGTAAATTTTTTCTATATTAGAGATCATCCGCTCCATATAGGATAACCCGTTCTCTGCCGACTCAATCGTATAGATTGTTTGTACCGAAGCCCCGACTTCTTTTGCTAAAGTTGCCGAAACTTGCGGACTCGCCGCATTTTCGGAGAAAACAACTTTAATTCCATATTGGTTACAATAATCTGCTAATTTTGCTAATTGTTGTGCACTCGGTTCACTTGTGGAGAATACATCTCTAACACTGCTCTGTTCAAGGTTGAAATCGCGGCAGAGATAGCCGAACGCTGCGTGTCCCACTACAAAACGGCGATGGGAAACCTTCGCAAAATCACTGCGGTATTTTGCTAAAAGCGTATCGGCTTCTGCGATAAAAGCTTCGGCATTCCCCTTATAGAACGCTGCATTTACCGGATCTATGCCGCTTAAGCCGTCAGCAATATTTTTGACCATTACTTTGGCGGATTCAAGACTCAGCCACGCATGAGGATCAACCGCTTCGTGGTCATCATCATGCTCGTCGTGGTCATCTTCATGGTGATGTTTATCTTTATCGTGGTGGTGGTGATGATGATGGTGGTGTCCCGCTGCAAGCTCAATCGGTTTAATGCCGTTACTTGCGCAGATAGCCTTTATCGTATCCTGCTTTACCGCATGAAGAGCATCCGTAAGCCACGGTTCCATACCGAACCCGTTGTAAACAACGGCTTTTGCCTTCATTAAGAACTTCAGATCCCCTGCCTTCGGTTCAAAATCATGTGCTTCAACTCCCGGCGGGATAATCGTATGGACATATACCTTATCTTTACCTACGATTTCCGTAAGTTCCTTCATCGCATCAAAAGTTGCTGCAACGGCAACTTTCCCTTCCATACTTTTCTTGGTTTTTCCGCCGGCAAACAGGTTTACCGAAACGATACCGAAAAACGTCATACAAACTGCTGTAAAAAACAATTTCTTCATTTAAGAAAACTCCTCTTGCAATGCTATTTGCAAATTAGTTGCAAGTATGCATAAATGCAAAAAGTTTGCAAGTAGTAAAATGAGAATAATACAAAAATAATTATTCTGCTTTTGAGTTTTGAGGAGAAAAAATATTACAGATACACAACTGCTTCATGATGACGGCATCGATCATTTTTCAGCAGTAGTGTACACAGTATATAACCCTTTCCGTCAGTTTTTTGAAACCAAACACATCCACTCTGCTTCCGCAGCAACGGCATCACCGTTGTAAAGCGTACCGGATTGCTTTATCATCCGGGATGACACGCGCAGGTTTTTTACTTCGATGCGCACGGTGTCTCCCGGGCGGACTTGGGCGCGGAGTTTTACCTTATCGATGGTTGCCAAAAAGAATAGGGCGCCGTTTTTAAACTTTCCCATTGAACTGAGCGCAGCGCCGCCTGCTTGTGCCATTGTTTCTACCAGAACCACACCGGGTACTACCGGATATTGGGGAAAGTGTCCCTTAAAAAAGAACTCATCCGGTTTAAAGGTATACCGGCTTTCGCTGCCTTCGTCATCGGCACGGATAATCTCGTCAACAAACAAAAACGGCTTCCGATGCGGAAGCAAGGCTTCAATATCTTCTATAGTGGTAGCCATTGTTTTCTCCTATTTTACTTTTTTGAACACGAGTACGCCGTTGTGGCCGCCGAACCCGAGTGAGCCGGATGCGGCGCAATCAATCGTGCAGGAAACGCCTTTTTGGGGCAGGTAATTGAGATCACATCCCGCTTCCAAATCCGGTTCCGTTAAGTTTACGGTGGGCGGGCAGAAGCCTTCTTGAATCGCTTTTACACAGATAATTGCTTCCAATGCGCCGGCGGCTCCCAAGCAGTGCCCTATCATCGATTTCGTAGAAGAAATTTTCAGGTTATACGCATGCTGCAAGAATGCTTTTTTAATCATCGCGGTTTCGGACGGGTCATTAATCGGAGTGGAGGTTCCATGCGCATTGTAGTATTGCACGTCTTCCGGTTTTACTCCTGCGTCCTCCAAAGCTTTCGTCATAGCCGACGCACCGCTTGCACCGGAAGGGTCGGGACTGGTTAAGTGATACGCATCGGATGAACCGCCGTAGCCCGCAAGCTCCGCGTATATTTTTGCACCCCGCTTTTTTGCGTGTTCGTATTCTTCAAGAATGAGGATACCTGCGCCTTCTCCCATTACAAAGCCGGAGCGTTTTTTATCGAAGGGGCAACAGGCTTTATGCGGTTCATCGTTGTACTCCGAGGCAAGGGTTTGCAGTACAGCGAACGCATTGATGCCGAATCCGGTAATCGCGGCCTCCGTACCTCCTGCAAGGCACATATCCATTCTGCCCGAGCGTATTAAATCGAGCGCATTTCCTAAAGCGTCGGTACCGGAAGCGCAGGCGGTTGTGATTGTCCATGAAACGCCGTGCAGTCCAAAGCGCATACTGATGTTACCGGCAGCCTCGTTCGGAATAAGCAGCGGAATTGCGAGCGGCGGTATCCGCGAATGCCCCGCTTCAAAGTATTTTTTAAACGAACTTTCGTGAATCTCAAAGCCGCCGATACCGTTTCCAATCATTACGCCGGTGCGGTCAGCCTCGATGGTTTCCTGTGAAAGCCCCGCATCCGCCACTGCTTGTACCGCCGCAGCTACGGCAAATTGCGAGAACCGCGCCATTTTACGGGCATCTTTTTTATCCATAAATACGATAGGATCGAAGTCCTTGCATTCGGCGGCAATCTTTACGCGGTCATCTCCGGGGTCGTAGTTGACGCTGATCTTATCGATACCGCAACGGCCTGCCTTAATTCCTTCCCACGTTTCTGCAACCGTATTTCCCAAAGCGGAAACGGCGCCAAGGCCGGTAATTACAACTCTTCTCATTTATTATGTTCTCCTTCAATTAGGCGCCCATGCCGCCGTCTACGCCGAGCACCTGCGCGGTGATATACACGGATAAATCGGACGCTAAAAAGACCGCGGCATTTGCAACATCGAGCGGTGTGCCGCCGCGTTTTAGAGGAATAGCCGTTTCTATCCAATTTTTCCGCATATCTTCCGGTAATGACGACGTCATATCCGTTTCGATATAGCCGGGCGCAATCGCATTGACCCGCACCCCTCTGCTGCCGATCTCTTTTGCAAGACTCTTAGTCATGCCGATTAAGCCTGCCTTACTTGCCGCATAGTTAACCTGCCCGCCTTGTCCGTGCAGGCCGACGATACTGGCCATATTGATAATGGAGCCTTCCCGCTTCCGCAGCATATCGGATGAGATAATCTGAGACGTTAAAAATGCACCGGTTAAATTCACCCGCAGCACGGCATCCCAATCCTCCTGCGGCATACGGAACGAAAGACCGTCTCGCGTAATGCCTGCGTTGTTCACCAAGATCTGAAAGCCCTCTGATTGTTTGAGCGCCTCTTTTACCGCAGCGGTCAGCTCTTCGGCAGTCCCGCAGTCGGCATATATCTCGTGGAATACGCTGTTGTGCTGCGCGGCAAAAGCTTCCGTCTCCGCCTTTCCTTGCGAGGGTTTTGTGCAAAGCCCCCATACTTCGGCTCCTTCTTCCAGAAACCGGCGGACGATCTCTTTCCCGATTCCCCGTGAGGAACCGGTGACCAATGC
>NZ_CALHGC010000014.1 GCF_938029485.1 uncultured Treponema sp.
TAGTGTACGGCAGCGACTTTCCCATACCGCATTGGCATTCGGTTCATCCCGAATACGACCCGACAGAAGCGGAACTCACCGAGTTTTGTGTACGGTATTTCGATCGACTCGCAGGAAAATCCATTATGGAAGGCGGACTCCCCTTTGCGGTGAAACAACCCCGCTTTAATGCTGAAACCGAAACGGCAATAGACGAAGCAGGCGCATTATTGCAGGAAAAACACTGGCAAAACGTTATGGTTCCGCTTGCGAGCTGTTTAATGAGCTGGATACGGAAATAACCGCCGAATGATGATGGAACTGGTCACAACCGGAGCTTTTCGAAAAGACTACAGATTATAAACAGCTCAATTTTGCAGACTTTTAAAGTCGTTTTTTATGCTCAAAAATGAAAAGGAAGGGCGTAGCCCCGTAAAAAGCTTTTTACAAAATTGCATTTGAGTAAAATTACTTGACAATATGCGCATAAATACATATCATAAATTATGACATTTAAAGAAATAGAAAAGTTAATAAAAAAAGATGGCTGGTATTTACAATCTACAATAGGCTCTCATTATCATTATGTGCACGATTCTAAAAAAGGAAAAGTAACAATTCCTTTTCATGGTAATAAAGAATTATCAAAATATGTTGTAAATAGTATTTTGAAGCAAGCAGGCTTAAAGGAGTAAAAATGTATATATACCCTGCATTTTTCTATAAAGATGATGACGGTTATTCAGTTGTTTTCAAAGATTTAGAACTGGCGACCGGCGGCTCCACTTTACAAGAAGCCTTACTAATGGCTGAAGAAGCATTAACGGGAAGAGTATATCTTATGCTGCAAGATGGTGAAACGTTACCGGCAGCTACGGAAATTGAAAATATAACAAAACCGCAAGATGCTGATTTCGTTACCCTTATAAAAACCGATAAAAAATATTTGATACAAGACAAAAGTGTTCGTAAAAATGTAACACTACCTGCTTGGCTTGCAGAGGCAGCGGAAAATGCAAACCTCAATTTTTCACAGGAGCTGCAAAACGCATTAAAACAAAGGCTGCAAATAGCATTGTAATTTTATTAAAATACGCTCGTACCGCGTAATTATGGTACGGTTTTTTCAATTACAATTCTGATCAGGGCGCATAGCATATCTATTCTCTTCTCCGCACGAATAAAGACGGGGCGTTGTAGGCAGTCCCAGCAGTGGTTCAGGATGCTTCTACGTGTAGATACTTTATATACTGCTATAACTGCTCAAAGAAATCTTTAATCCGTTTTTGCGCAAATTGATTATGCGCTACAGCGTGATCTTTAATTACAGCTTTATCTTCTTCTGATAAAACAACGCCCTCTCGCTTTAATCCGGTCAGCAGCGTTTCGATATCCATTAAAGGTAAATGCCGGCACATAAACAGTATCGCTTTACAGATTACCGGCTCTTTCATACCGGGTGTCATTGCTTCAAGTTCTTCATCGATATACCGCTGAATATCATCTGTTTCTATCAAGTACTGACGTTTAGCTGCAGAAAACAGCTTTAATTTTGTATCGATCGGCGCATTACACAAAATAATCGCGGTAAAAAGATTAACACCGTCAAGACGGATATCTAATGCTGATTGCTGCGTTTTCTCCAATTCTTTTTGAAATTCTGCAAGATCAGCCTTTTCTAAAAGCACTATTAACGGATTACTCATAAAGCTCCTCTTGAATAATAAATCTACCCAGCACTGATTGTAAGTATATCATCAAAATATGGTATAAGAAACCCCTCTGTCGATTGCCTAAAAAGATCACTATTTTCTTAGACAATGAAGTCATAGATTAGTTTAAGCACGTACCAGCAGAAAGCAAGATACTGCATCATGGGAATTCCTTTCCTTTTTACAGATCATGCAGTATGTTTTCAGAAAGACAAATCTCAATTATAATACTTATATAATATTTAGAAAGGGAACCTATTAGATGATACTTTATCACGGAAGCAGGGAAGTTGTAAAAACCCCGGAAATCCGCATTCTCCGGTATAGTAAAGACTTTTACTTTGGTTTTTATTGTACGCTCATGCGCGAGCAGGCCAAAAGATGGGCAGTGAGATTCTCCGGAAAAGGAATAGTAAACGAATATGAATATGTTCAGGATATCTCTCTCAAAATGTTGAACTTTCCGAAGATGACAGAAGAATGGCTTGATTTTATCATTGATTGCCGGAGAGGAAAATCTCATGATTATGACATAGTGGAAGGCCCTATGGCGAACGATACTATCTTCAATTATATTCAGGATTTCATTGATGGTAAAATCTCCCGATCTGCATTTTGGGAACTTGCAAAATTCAAGAAACCGACTCATCAGATAAGTTTTCATACAGCGCGAGCATTGGAAACATTGACTTTCAAGACGGCTTATGAGGTATATGATGAAAAATAATAGTTCGTTATTTTATGTGTGCAGTCTGTTGGAATATATCGGCCGCCTCTGCAAAATTGAGCGGTCAAAACTGGTAAATCAACTTGGGAAAAACAATATAAAAAGACTTTACAAAGATGCAGACACGCTTCATTGCGAACCGATTGAAAAAATTGCCGATGAAGTTATATCCATTTATAATATAACATCCGGAGACTTTGATAATGTTTTACGGTGCCGTTATGCAGTTCCGGATTATTGGACAATCGGCGCAGTATACGAACGCCTTATTGAAGATATTTGTGCAGAAAACAACTCTCTTGATTTTATTATTGACACATTGGTCTCCGTTTATTCGTCATGGATTGACGGGGCAATTTCAAATTATAATACTGATTTTTTTTATCAATCCCGTGAGTATATTTTTGAATCGTGGAAAGAGGGAGCACCGCTGCAATAAAAACTAAACTTCCTAGCAGGCTCCTTTATAGTAGTTAAAATTCGCTTTTTTATCTCCTTTTAAAAGAAACCGAAACAGTCTTAGTCTACCAAAATCATATCAAACTTGCCTCGCGTAATTCGGTTACTGTATATTGGTCAAGATGGATTTTCCCTGCTAATGCAAAGAATGCTTGCTTATCTTTAGGCTTTGCTTGCTTAGTATAATTTTCCGTAAAATCACCCGCCAATAGCGGCTCCGGCAGCATTTTTACTTGTTCAATAACTGACATTGAGGAGTTCCTCCTTTTGTAATTATGTTCCCATCATCCTATCATAATGCTTTTTAGATTAAAATAGGTAATTCAGAGTAATATTATTCATTTTCATTTTCATAATTTTTCTTGACACCGCTTATTGGGCGTGTTATCATGTTCACTATGGCGGTAAGAAATTTTGCTACTATAGCCGATATATTTTCTCATAGCGATACCTCAGTTACAGCGATGGCAATGTCCTATGCAGTGCACCAAGTGTCGATAAAATCGGCAGCGGTACAGGTAAGTAAAGTTTCTTCCATAATCCCCCCCCCCCTCCTCAAACTTTTGTAAATATACAGCGCATCTACTGCGTCGCATTGCCAAAAGCGTACATCCCTGTACACTTTTGGCAGCGAGTTTCGGCGGTGCCGAAACATCGCTACTGTTTAATACGAGCGGCATCCGTGCCGCTGTTGAAAATCCTCAACGTATCAAAGATACGCCTGCGGTACTTTTTTGCCTATCTCCTTGTATCTACGCTGCCTATTTACAAAAGGCTTACGGCAAGGATATTTCCGGAAACACTCGTTTACATAATGCTCATATAGTTTTTCTAAACATAAAACCAGAGAAGCCTCAAGAATTTTTAACGATTTATCTGCACGGTTCTATTAGATTTTTTCTTTCTGTTCTTTGTGATCTGAGCGGTTCCTGCGTTTTTTTAATTTTACTGCAAAGGTGCAAAGACCGCAAAGAATTCGGTAAAAGTTTTCTTCTCCGCAGTAATTACCCATTTTCCATTACAAATTACCAATTATTTTACACGGCAATTTACTACCTGCTCTTATGCTGCTTTGGCAGTACGGACGCGGGTAAAACAGATAAATTGAAAGGAGGTGAAAAATATGAAATACGAAAAGCCCAAAGTTGTTGCGCAAAACGGCAACAGCGGTTCTTTTGCAGCAGGCTGTCCTTCTGAGGATAACTCTCCTAGCCATTACTGTAGAAATTGCGAAAGAACATCGTAAGCCATGGACTTGCATCATGGTATAGGAATTTATGCACAGTAACAAGCTATTAAAAGTTTTTTCTTGTACTTTTAAACAAGAGCTTTTATCAGCCTTGGGGCAGGGCTTAAACTTGCCCTATGTTAGGTATCCTTATTAAGTAAGTGAGTCATAAGAGAATGAGGCTTTTTTTCTCGAAATTAAAAAGCTTCCTGCCCTAAAGGAGAAACCAAGATGTACTACCGTCAAAAATTCGACACCTTTATCCGCAATTATGCAGGAGCAGGTTATATTACCAATACAGGAAACTTTTCCGACCGCGTTGTAAACGGGAGCGGCACTGTTTTTTTGACGGTTCTTTCCCGAGAAGCTCAAACTCTTGAAGACCTTGTTCAAAAAGCAGCTGCCGCCTTTATCGATGTAAGTCCTAAAGATATTATAGAAGATGCAAAAGTTTTTTATGATGAACTTTTTGAAGACGGTTTTCTGACGCGGGGTAATACTATCAAAGAGCTTGATTTAAACGATAAACGCTTTTCATACTCCACACTGGAACCTAAAACAATCAAAAAAGATTTTACCCCTATTATTCAACGGGCAAAAGAAAGTACGCAAAATTATCTGGAACGGCATTTTAAGGCGAATCCGCAGCTTTCAAGTTTTCAAATAGAATTAACAAGCACGTGTAACGAACGCTGTGTACACTGTTACATCCCGCACGAGTTTAAACTAACCAATATAAAACCGGAACTTTATTACAGTGTTTTAAAACAACTCCAAGAAATGAACGCCTTAAACGTAACTCTTTCAGGTGGAGAGCCTATGTGTCACCCTAAGTTTAAAGAATTTTTGCAGGCAGCAAAGGGCTATGATTTTTCGGTAAATGTGCTTTCAAATCTCACCCTCGTCGATGACGAAATTATTAATATAATGAAAAACTTCCGCCTTTCAAGTGTGCAGGTTTCTCTTTACAGTATGAACGCAGCCCATCATGATGAAATTACACAGCTGAAGGGTTCTTTTGAAAAAACAAAAAATGCTATTTTAAGGCTCATCGAAAACGATATTCCCTTACAGATAAGCTGTCCCACAATGAAGCAAAATAAAGATGACTACGGTGAGGTTATGCGTTGGGCTCATGAACATAAGGTTCGTGCCGTTACCGACTATATTATGATGGCGCGGTATGATCATACTACAGACAACCTCGATAACCGCTTAAATTTATGCGAGGTCGAAAAAATTATCCGTGATATTTTGGCTGATGATATCGACTATCAGGCAGAATTATTAAGCCCCAATTTTGATGGGCGAATAAACGTATTAAATACCGATCCTGACGGAATTGTCTGCGGTGTGGGAGTTTCATCCGCCTGTATGGTAGCAAACGGGAATGTCTATCCTTGTGCAGGTTGGCAAGATTGTATTTGCGGCAACCTTTACGAAAAATCTTTAAAAGACATCTGGTACAATTCCGAAAAAATGAATTTTTTGCGTAATATCCGTAACAAGGATTTTCCGGAGTGCGGATCCTGTAAAGACAAACCATTTTGTGCAATGTGCATGGTACGAAATGCAAACGAAAATCCCGAAGGAAATCCGTTTAAGATAAACAAACACTTTTGTAAGGTTGCAGCTTTAAATAAAAACATTGTATATGATTGGAGAAAAAAACATGGTGCCTTTTAATAATAATTTGGGCTTACCGGTTATGACAAACCTTGAACTTGAAATCTCCAATCCCTGCAATGAGCGGTGCGTCCA
>NZ_CALHGC010000015.1 GCF_938029485.1 uncultured Treponema sp.
CACTATCAGAGAGTCGCCGGTTTTTAATGCCGGTAAGGTTTTCGTTTTTTCTTCCTTCGAAAGGAGAATATTCAGTACGGCGTAAAAGCCCTTGTCCGTTACTTTGGTGGAGGCGGTTTTAAAGACCGCATCTCCTGCCGAAATTTCATAGCTGAGCGTTTCAGTCTTTGCGCCGGTCATCTGGCTTGCGGTAAAGCGTTCCCAGATAAGGGTATAGAGGCGCAACTGGTCGCGGTTGAGGTAGTCTTTTAGGTAGTCGGGAGTATAACTGCAGTACGTGGGGCGGATACCTTCGTGGGCATCCTGTGCTTTTGCACCGACGGTGTAGAAATTCGGTTTTTCCGGCAAAAAGGCGGGATGATGCTCGCCGATCCACTTACGCACCTCCGCAAGGGCGACATCGGAGATACGCACCGAGTCGGTACGCATATAGGTGATTAAACCGACGCGGCTCGATCCGACGGCGATACCTTCGTACAGCTGCTGAGCAATCTGCATCGTTTTACGGGATGTAAAGCCGAGCCGGTTTGCCGCGGTTTGCTGCATGGTCGACGTTGTAAACGGGGGCTTAGGATGGATGGTCTTTTGGGTGCTTTTGACATCGGTAACCGTCGCTTCCTTCCCGTGCAATACGTCGATGATTGCTTGTACCTCCCGCTCGTTTTTCAGCGTCGGTTTTTCTCCTTTATAGAAGGCGAGCTGGGCGTTAAAGGCTGTTTTACCTTTTTTAAAAGATCCTTCAAGCGTCCAAAATTCTTCGGGGATAAAATTTTCCACTTCCGCTTCCCGTTCGCAGATGAGGCGCAGGGCGACCGACTGTACCCGTCCTGCGGAAAGCCCGTTCTTTACCTTTTGCCAGAGCAGCGGAGAAAGATTATAGCCGACAAGCCGGTCGAGCACGCGGCGGGCTTTTTGAGCGTTGACTTTTGCTTCGTCAATATCCATAGGATTCTGCACGGCTGTTTTAATTGCCTGCGGAGTGATCTCGTTAAAGACGATACGGTTTATCGGCACATCTTCACATTTTTCCCGTATTGCATTGCAGAGGTGATAGGCGATAGCTTCCCCTTCGCGGTCATTATCACTTGCGAGAAAGACGTGCTTGGCGTTCTTTGCATCCTGCTGCAGTTCTTTGAGCAGCTTGGCTCTACCGCGTACCGTGATATATTCGGGCTGAAAGCCGTGCTCGATGTCGATTGCAATGCGGGACTTAGGCAGATCGATTAAGTGCCCCATCGAAGCCTTAACCGTATAGCCGTTTCCTAAATACTTTTCGATCGTTTTTGCTTTTGCCGGAGACTCTACGATAATCAAGTTCGTTTTTTTTGCTTTTGATGTTGCTTTTGTTGCGGTTTTTTTCGCCATATTATGGTGCTCCTTTTTCAAATAAAGGTAGTTGTATCTGCCCGTCTCTCTGCAAATACTGCAAGGTTGGGTTTGCCCATTCGCGTAAAAGGTCGCCGGCATGTTCCACCGGAATAGCCCCGTCTTCGGCGAGCTTTTTGCATCCGGTATTCTGCACGGAATCCATCATCCCGCCGTGTATACATACGTCGCGCCCTTGTTCGAGGGCAAAGTCTGCAGTAATCAGCGCCCCCGATTTTGCCGGCGCTTCGATAACAACGGTTGCGCGGGCTAATCCCGAAATGATCCGGTTACGCTGCGGGAATCGGTAGGCGAGCGGCAGCTCTCCGGGCGCATATTCGCTGAGGATGCAGCCTCCCGTTTCGAGGATCCTGCCCGCGAGCCGCGCATTGCTCTGCGGATACAGCCGATCAAGCCCGCAGGCCAGCACTGCCGCCGTAAGCCCGCCGCCCTCTAAAGCTCCCCGATGCGCGAAGGTGTCGATGCCCCGTGCAAGCCCCGAAATAACGGGAATACCGGTGTGCCCGCATTCGATGCCCAGCTGCAGTGCCGCCTTAATACCGTTTCCCGTCGGGCGGCGCGTGCCGACAATCGCTACTGCGGGCGTATCGGCTTGCGGTAAGACGCCTCGGTAGTACAGCAAAAAAGGCGCATCGGGAATTTCCCGCAGCAGGGGAGGAAAGTCGGAATCATCGTAAAACGTCATGTTGATTCGGCAATACTTCATCAGCGCCTCGGCTTTTTCTACTGCCTGCGGCAGCTGTTCGGGTTTATAACTGCGCGTACGGAGTGTCCGCCGTATTATCCGGCTGAGCGTATCTATCGAACTTACTGTAAGTGCTTGCAAAGTGTCAAGCGTACGCGCAAGCAAAAGCCGTTCGCTGCCTTTGAGGAAAGAGCAATAAGAGAGAGCTATGTAGAGTTTCCGCCGTTCGGAATCGGTTGTTGTGTTCATCAAAGTATGTGGGAATCCTATTGTTTACTGCTTGTCGCCGCACAGCCGTCCGTTAAAGCCTTAGCGCCGTGCATTTTCTACAAAAGCTTTATTTCGCTCGGCATCGGCGCGCTGTTCCGCACTTCCGCTCGTTTTGATAATGCGGTCGTAGGCGGCAACCGCTTTTTCGTATTGACCGGTCATGTAATAGGCGCGCCCTAAAATGAACAGGGAGTCAAGAGGTTTTTTCTCGCGGGCGGCCACCGGTTCCATAATCGTAATGGCATCTTCCGGACGGTTCAATTCAAAGACATAGAGAACGGACAGTGCATACACCGCCCGCGTATAGGTTGGATCAAGCTCCACGGCACGCCTATAGGCTGAAACCGACAGGTCAAAATAAGCCTGCCGCTCGTCAAGGCTCATATTCGGGTAATCGAGGGTACTTTTTGCTATGATGGCGGCGCATACGCCGATTTGATAAAATACATGCTGATTTTCGGGGAAGTATTCCAATGCACTGCGGAAGGACTCGAGCGCTTTTTTGTACATCTTTTTATCCATGTACCGGCGGCCGAGAATTTTGTACCAAATGCCGATTCGCTGTTCCATCGTCAGGATATCATTCACCTTCCCCTGATATTTTTGAATTGCCGATTGTAATTCTTCTATAGAAGAGGGATTCTTGACACCCATCTCCATATCCTGCATCCGCAGCGCGTGCAGGTTTGGGTGAACAATACGGACAGCTATACCGTGCGGCGCTATTTCTATCGCTACGCTGACCAACAAACGG
>NZ_CALHGC010000016.1 GCF_938029485.1 uncultured Treponema sp.
CGGCGGCAATAATGCCTGTCTTATCATAGGTCGAAATTGAAAAACATCGGGATATTAAACTCACCGCACAAATAAGGAAAGAAGTATGGAATGCTATCTTAAAAAAAATAATTTAGGGTGTCTCAAAGATTATATAAAACATACGAAAGATTGGTCGGTACTTGACGGTGTTCTTTCATTTGATTTCAATAAAAAAGAAATAACCTGTTTTGCAACCGTCGACGCTGAATCCGTTTTTTACGAAAGTGAATATGACGGCATTTATTCGTACACAGGCTTTGAATTTATTGCTCAGACCTGCGGTGTGTATTATGGCCTTGAAGCTCGTTTAATACACAAGCGGCCGCCAAGATTCGGTTTTATTTTACGGGTAAACAATCTTGAGTGCACCGAGATGATTATTCCTGCCGGAAAAAAACCAGTGGTTCATGCAAAGGAAAGTCTCAGGGACGGGGCGTTCGCCTATTTTGACGGTGAAGTGTATGTTGATGACCGGCTGATTGTAAAAGCAACGCTTATGCTGATGGAATCGGATTCGGAATTAAATATTTGATCAGCGGGGCATAAAGGATAATGGAAGGCGCTATGGATAAAAAAGAAAAACGGATATTGATTACAGGAGCCTCTCGAGGAATCGGTAATGCTATTGCGCATACGTTAATAGAAGAAGGCTATTCAATCACAGCGTGCTATCATACATCAGGCGCTTTTATTGAGCCTTTGCAAAAGCTTGCCGATGCAAAAGGCGTAAACCTGCAGCTGCTGCAATTTGATGTGACGGATAGAGAAACTGCACGCCGTATCTTGGAAGAAGACATTGCGGCGTATGGTGCATATTACGGTGTTGTGTGTAATGCCGGTATTACGAAAGATACTCCTTTTCCCGGAATGAGCGCCGATGATTGGGATTCCGTATTGAGGACAAATCTTGACAGTTTTTACAATATTGTCCATCCGGTTGTTATGCCGATGATTCAAGCGCGGAAGCCGGGACGGATAATCGTTGTTTCTTCTGTTTCCGGTGTAAATGGAAATCGGGGACAAACCAATTACAGCGCATCAAAAGCAGGCTTAATCGGCGCTGCAAAATCTTTAGCGGTAGAGTTAGGTAAACGGAATATCACGGTGAATTGTATTGCACCGGGCGTCATTGAAACGGATATGGTCAGCCAAGAAATCATCGACTATGTAAAACCGATGATTGCGCTGAAGCGGATTGGAAAACCGGAAGAGGTTGCTGCTGCGGTGTCTTTCTTTCTTTCGGAACAAGCATCGTATATTACAAAACAGGTACTTTGTGTAGACGGCGGTATGGTATGAAAAAGAGAGTTGTCGTAACAGGCACAGGGATAATATCCCCGATAGGCGAAGATTGGGCTACGGTATATGCAGCGTTAAAGGCAAAACAAAACGCCGTTAGGGTGATGGATGAATGGGTTGCAAATCCTAAAATAAGATCGAAACTTGCAGCGCCTGCAATATTCACGGATCCGGGGTTTCCGAGAAAAACAACGCGGGGTATGGGACGGGTTGCGCTTTTGGCCGTTACGGCGGCGCATCGTGCGGTTTCTCAGGCCGGCTTATTGGGTAATCCGGTGCTATCCGGCGGAGATTCAGGTGTTGCATGCGGTGTCTCATCGGGCAGTTATAAGGCTATCAAAGAATTGATTTCCCTTACACAGCCCGATGCACCGAATTTACTGGATGCTACTACCTATGTGCGCTATATGCCGCAATCCGCAGCAGTGAATATTTCCCTTTTCTTTTCTCTTAAAGGACGTCTTGTTACAACCGACGTTGCCTGTGCTGCGGGGTCTTTAGCAATCGGCAGTGCGTATGAACTCATTGCTGCAGGAAAACAAACCGTAATGCTTGCAGCAGGTTCCGATGAACTCTCTCCCTTTAATACCGCTATTTTTGATACGCTTTTTGCAACCAGTTTGAAAAACGATACACCGAAAGCGACGCCTGCACCGTTTGATAAAAACCGCGATGGGCTGGTAATCGGTGAAGGAGCCGGCTGCTTGGTGCTGGAAGAATATGAGCATGCAAAGGCGCGCGGTGTCGAAATTTTAGCGGAGCTTGTAGGCTTTGCGCAAAATTGCGACGGCAGGCATATCACGCAACCGAACCGCATCATGATGGAAGCCGTTATGAGGAGCGCTGTTGAAGATGCGGGTATCCGTCCGGAGCAAATCGGCTACGTTGACGCTCACGGTACGGCGACGGATATCGGTGATGTTGAAGAAACAAATGCCGTCTATTCGCTTTTTAAACGGCCTGTTCCAATCAGCAGCCAAAAATCGTACACGGGGCACACACTCGGTGCATGCGGCGTACTTGAATCGTTTTTTGCAATCAATATGATGAAAGAAAAATGGTTTGCACCGAACCTCAACCTTACCGAAGTTGATGACCGGCTCCCCGATCTGCAGTATATCACAGGCGACGGACTCCATTTGGATACCGAATATGTGATGAGCAACAATTTTGCTTTCGGAGGCGTCAATACGTCTCTTATTTTTAAACGCTATGACCCGTAATAAGCTATCGGTAAAAGATTTTTATGACAACCTTGCTGCAGACTATGATGCAGAACAGGATGCTCCCAATTTCCGCTTTGTCAGAGAACCCGAAAAAAAATTGATCAAGGATTTCTTTGACAAAGAAGATTTTTCCGGAGCATCCGTTCTCGAAATCGGTGCGGGCACGGGGCGGTTTTCTCTATTATTTGCTTCTGCTTCCAAGTCTTATACTACGGTTGATCTTTCTCCTGCGATGCTGCAGCAGCTGACTCAAAAAGCGGAAAAAGCACATATTACCAATATTACCACTATTGAAGGTGATTTTTTGCAAACGCCGATTTCCGGTACCTTTGATTACATTGTCAGTTTTACTGCGATTGAATATATATTGAACAAAAAAGCATTGTTCCATAAAATGGCGCAGTTATTAAAACCGGGCGGTAAGCTCTTTATTACGACAACGCATAGGACGTTTATCAGGTTTTGGGGATGTTTTGGAAATTATTTCCGTCAGCATATCTTTATGAATATGTATTCAAAAAGAGAAGTAAAAAAACTGTTACGGAATAATGGTCTAACTCCCGTGTTGATTGAAGATCATGTTTTAAAGCGCTTCCCCTTTAAAGGAATATTATTAGTTATCCATGCTCAAAAAGATTAAACGCATTCTGCAAGAAAAAAAAGAACCCTTGCTCACCTTTGCGCAGGAATTTAAAGATGTAGAGCATAATTACAAAGATTTAAGCCCGAAATTTCTTTTCGGCTTATTCTTAATTTTTATCAGTTTTGTGATAGGCTGGGGTGTTCCGCTTATTGCGCTGTGGTACGGCATTACACACAGCACGATTGCTCTTCCCGCTCTTGCCGGAACGCTTGCATACGGTATCGGCTGGGTACTTACTCCAATCGGGCTTGCGATTACAGCAAAAGATAATATTTATTACCTGCGTTATTTTACCTCAAAATTTATCCTGCGTTTATACAATCCGCTCGACTTCCCTTCCGTGATGGAAATAATAACGCCCCTGTTTATAGCGGTGCTTATTATTTTGTGGATAATTTTTAAATGGACGGCTCCGTTTCAGATTCCCTTTGTTGTACTTGTGTGTATTCACCAAATATTGCTGGTTATTTCGCTGCTGATACCGAATAGTCAGCTTTTAAGCAGAACCGCACGCGGAAAAGATTTAGATGTATTGCAGGAACTCTATCCTGATGACGATCTTGTCCGGTTAATTTCATATTGGAAAACCTGCCGGTTTATCTTCCGTTTTGATGACGGGGTAGACCCTGATCTTACTCCGGATATTTTACGCATATTGGAACGGGAAGGTGTCTATGCGGTGTTCGCGATAACCGGCAGGCACGCCGAGCAATACCCCAATCTGGTGCGCGAGGTTGCAGCATACGGGCATCTTGTTATAAATCATAGTTACAGCCATCCTAATTTATTCTCTTTGCTCAGTGAAAAACGGTTGCAGGAAGAAATAGTAAAAACGAATCATATTTTGCAAAATCTGACGGGAAAACAACAGCCCCTTTTTGCGCCTCCTATCGGACACAGTAATATCTTTTTACGAAAAACACTCCATTTACAAAAAATGACGGCTTTAGGCTGGGATGTAAATTCTCATGACGTATTGCGCTTATCGGAAGCGAAAAAACAGCACTTCCTTGCTTCCCTCTTAGCGGCTCCCCAACCGGCCATCCTTCTCTTCCACGACGGTCTCTATGCTCCCGGCACACCCCATAAGGCGCAAACATTGGAACTGTTGGAAAAAGTATTTGCACTGCAAAAGCAGGAAAACTAAGCAACGGATCCGAATAGCGTACGAATTTACATGATCCGGCTGCTGCGGTGCACGGTGTGCGGAGGAATACACTGAACAATAAAAAAAGGAGCTTTATATTTTTATGGATCATTTTGGAATGTGGGGTATCATACCGCCCGTTTTAACCATTGCGCTTGCTTTTATCACCAAAGACGTTATCGTTTCGCTTTTTTTAGGAATTTTATCAGGCTGTGTTATCGTTGCAGGTGGAAATCCTGCAGCAGACGCGCATTGCGCAGGGAACGGCCTACTGGGAACGGTTCATGGCGCAGTGGCCCTCCGTCGACGACCTGGCCGCCGCAACGGAAGACGAGGGGCTGAAGGCATGGCAGGGACTGGGCTATTACTCCCGGGCGAGGAACCTCCATGCCGCCGCCCGGCAGGTGGTCGGGATGGGGGGCTTCCCCCGCACCTTCAAGGAACTGAAGACCCTGAAGGGCGTAGGCGACTATACGGCCGCCGCCATCGCCTCCTTCGCCTTCGGAGAACCTGTCGCGGTGGTGGACGGCAATGTCTACCGTGTCCTCTCCCGTTACTTCGGCATCGATACCCCGATAGACTCTACACAGGGGAAGAAGGAGTTCCAGGCCATGGCGCAGTCGCTCATTCCACACGGCGAACCGGCCGACTACAACCAGGCCATCATGGACTTCGGAGCCATACAGTGTACACCGGCATCCCCGAGGTGTACTGCCTGCCCGCTGTGCGAGACGTGCATTGCTTTCCGTGAGCACCGTACCGAGGGGCTGCCCGTGAAAAGCAAAAAGGTGAAACAGCGGGAACGCCGTTTCACCTATTTATATATAGAACATCAGGGGCA
>NZ_CALHGC010000017.1 GCF_938029485.1 uncultured Treponema sp.
TTCTCAGCAAGAGGATAATCGTACCAGACAAATAAATCAAAAACGCAGAATCACGGAGACCGGGCAAGCATTTGAACCGCGAAGAGGTTCAACTCTGCTTGAACGGTTTTCGGGATTCTGCGGGGAGATGTAACAAAATGTCTGGTACGATTATCCGACCTATCATAACAATTTCTTTTTTGATATAATAGCCCCCTAATGAAACCTGCCGCACAAACTAAAGTAGAGTTTTTGCTATTTTTATGTATACTTATCCTCTCTTTTGCGGCGCTTCGTCCTCTGATGCAAACGCTGGAAAAAAAGTTGACGGCAGTGCGTTCGGTACTTTTGACGGAACTGGAACAAACATATAATATACGGCTGTCCTACGAATCGCTTTCTCCTTCGATATTGCGGTCGATTTCATTGCGGAATGTAAAAGTTTATGACGCTGAACACAGTGCGGAAATTGCTTCCTTTGAAGACTTTTCCGTTCAATACCGTTTTTGGACGCTTCTATTCGGTAATACGGCGGAATTTATCGATTCCGTGAATATCGCAAACGGGTTTATCGATATAGACTTGGTTGAAAATAAAACGCTTGCCGAAAAGCTCAATACTCTCCTGCAATCTTCAAATAGTTCATTTAGTACATCGGTTTCGGCAAGCACCGAACAGAAGTTTGCATTTTTCTCTTCTCAGCTGCTGAACGTTCATATTAAAAATATCCGTTTGAGATTTAGAAATGCCGTACATGATATCAATGCACGGATAACGGACGGATATCTCGGTATCGATGCGGAGGCAATCACGGTCAGCCTGAGCAGTACCGCGTCTTACCGGAATACCGATTATACGGCTGTCGGTTACACTGAAACAGCCTTTACTATTGAAGGAAAGTTCAATAAACACTTAACAGCCGGTTCGGCAGTTGCCGATTTTTCTCATATTTCTACCGATCGATTCGGTATATCCCATCTCAAATTATTTGCGGATTACCGTGATAAAATTTTTACCTTTAATACTATGCAAGGTTTTCAGCCTATCGATGTTACTGCAAGGTGGAATGTTGAAACAAACGATATAAACGGAAGATTCAGCTGCGAAAACTTTGCGCCGCTGCAGTCTATAACGCTCTATGATGCTCCCAAAAGCATGATGCAATTTACTTCATTAACAATGTCCGGCGATTTTCAGTTTATGCTTTCGGGGCAGCAGCTCCGATGGGATACCGATATAAGCTTTTCCTTGCCGCCGCTGGCTTTTTCTTCATACCGGCTTGCAGCTTCTCAGCTGCGTCTTGTGGCGGAGGGAACCGATACCGGCATTGACGTTTCACAGCTTTCATTGTCGGGGAAAGATGCGGATGTTTTTTCAAAATTTGCTTTTAATTTCGACACAAGACTTCCTACCGGTAAGATTGCGGTAAAACGGTTCAGACTTCCATCGGGGGCTTCGGCGGCACGATGGTCGGCGATGGCATCTCTGTGCGCGGTAATATGGCACTTGGCGATCGCGAGGAACCAGATATCGACCTTGGCATCGTCTTCTACGCTGTCCAGCCATCTTCCCTCGGCATCGGCATGAATATCAAGGAAAAGATGACGCTC
>NZ_CALHGC010000018.1 GCF_938029485.1 uncultured Treponema sp.
GATAAGACTACCGGTTCCGGCGAACACCAATCTCAACCCGATAATTCCACCGATGCCGGAGAGCAATCGTCTACCGATGAATCGCCCCACACGGAAGATTCTACTCCGGAAGGAACAGGCGACAGTACAGGCGGAGCGCAGGGCGGAGAGGGCGTATCGGAGAATACCGGCGCCGCGGCAGATTCTGCAGCAGAATCTGCACTTGGTGAAAATCTTACCGATACGGAGATGCAAAACAGCGAAATGCAGGAACAAGACCTTGCCGTAGAAGACAACAATATACGGGTACGCATCACTCATCAATTTGAAGGCGGGGTTACCGCTATCGCCGACTCTTCCGTTACACATTCTTTTTTTGCTGCAGGAAAAGACGGCTTTATCACTCGTTTTTCATATAGAACGATGAAGCCCGAAACATGGCAGGTATCGGCCATGCCGATTAAGCGCATTGCCGTCCATCCTAAAAAAACATTTATCGCCGTCTATGAAACGGACGGTTTCAGCATTCATACTATTTCCCTCTGGGATTGGCAAACAAAACAACAGCTGTACGCAAAACGCTTTACCAGCTCCGTCCTTTCGCTGTCGTGGTCGGCACAGGGGACATATCTCTTTATCGGAACCGCATCGACGGAAGGCATCACCGTGCTTGACGCAAACGGAAAAATTAAAAAAGTATATCCGCGTCCGCCGGGAATCGTGCTGCTTGCCGCAACCGGCCCGAGCGAAAAAAGTATCGTAACATACGGAGAAACCGGCAGGCTTGTGTATGCCGATATTGCGAAAAAATCCATTCTAACGCAGTACGAAACTGAGGATCGGTTGGAGAGTCCCTGCCTGATTAAGAATTACACCCAGATTATCGGGTATAAAAACGGGAATGTGGTAACGATTAAAGCTGCTTCGGGCGAGGTATTGAAAAGCTATCCCGCGCGTTCGGCGCTGTTCGCAGGAAAGATTACGGATAGCCTGCCGGTATGGATTGAAAAAGGGGACGCACGGCAAACATGGCATTTGTGTCAAGGCGATAAAAAGTCCCCTGCCTTTAACCTTCCGCATCCGGCAACCGTCACGGCAGCGCGGCATATCGATGCGGCGGTTGTAATCGGAACCGATGACGGCAGATTATACCGTTTAAAACAAAACAGCGATGCGACAATTTCACTCACAGAGCTGAATATCGACACTTCAATTCAGGTCAGCGATATATGCACGAAGGATTCTAAAATCTATATGCTGAGTGGTTCGGCGCTCTATGCCGCCGCTTCTCCGTCGGATAAGCCGGAACCAGTTATCCAATCCGTTTCAAGTGAACGGTGTACCGTATATGGAAACGGCTTTTTATTTTGGTCGGCGGAAAAAAATGCGCCGCTTTATTATGCAGAGGAAGGACAAACACCGACTATTCTTTACCGCCCGCGGGAACGGCTCAATTCTGTTTCGGTGTATAACGATACTATCGCAGTGGTACGGGCGTTTAGCGGACTGGTCTTATTAGACGGTAAAAGCGGTGCGCCGTTGTTTACGTATCAAGCCGCCGGATTGCAAGATGCCGTGCAGGTTGACGACACCTTTGTGCTGATCACCAAAAGTACGGGCGGCGTTATCCGGCAGCCGCTTCTTCTTATCGATATAAGAACGGGCGAAACCATCCCGCTTAATATGGAAGGAGACATTGCGTTTTCCGCACAGGCAAATAATAAAGTAAAAAACACCTTTTCCTGCTTCCGGTTAAAAACGGAGAAGGCGGCTCAAACCGATTTAATGACGATGAAAATCGATACGGCGCATCCTGCCCGCAGCAGTTTTACCGCGGCGCTTTCGTATGGTGATGAAAACTTACAAGCCTCGCTCTACGATGACGGATACGCAGTGCTTACCAATCTCGGAAAAAATCAGCTGAGCTATTACGATAAAAAGCGGAGAGCAATTCGGCAGCTTCCGCGGGATTATGCTCTATCCCGCAAGGCGTTGATGACGGATGCGTACATTGTCAGTGTGAATTATGACGGCTCTCTTTCGTGGTTTAACCGCCGGACGATGCAGCTGTTGCTGCATACCCCGTTGGCGGAGGAAGATTGATGCGGTAGGTACTCTTCTGTGCAAAATTTTACCGCGTGAAATAGGAATCACTTATAGCGTTTTAAAAGTTTGACATTTCGTATACTTGCAAAAAGAGCAATCTGTGATATAATTGTAAACTGCGGATTACCGGAGCGGGGTAGCTATTAAGCTGTTGTTTGGGCAAACCGCTCTATTCTTACCATATAAAAAAGAGGCTTGACAGTTATGAAAAATTCGT
>NZ_CALHGC010000019.1 GCF_938029485.1 uncultured Treponema sp.
ATCTTGAGTCTTCACCAAATCAAAATTTTTATGCGCTATTGTTGTTCCATTTCGACCTATTACATAACAATATCCTGTTTTACCGACCACAATATCGCTAATTTGCTCGGAAAGCCATTCGGCGGGAATGCTTGCTGCAAGGACACCTTTGATTTCCCTGTCATTACCGTATACCGGCACAGCAAAAACAATAACAAACGCATTGTCAATCCGCGATATAAACGGAGCGGTTAAAAACTTACCGCCTTTTATCGTTACTTGAAAATACAGACGATCTTTTAAAGAAACGGTTGTACCGTCATGCGTATACCAATTACCATCCGGATCAATAAAATACATATCGGTTATGTTTTTATGCATATCCGCTTCTTTTTTCAGTAATGCGAATTTTTCACTGTACGGAGCCTTATCGTCGGCAAGAATCGGCATACGGGCAATACCCTCTAGAAATTGGAAAAAAGCGGTAACACGCCCTTCAATAATTTCCGAAATGTCGCCTGCTTTATCCATGAGGTGTGTTTCTATTTTTTCCGTTACGGCCTTACGCGCAGTAATAACTGCAAGCACTCCCTCGATGGCAGAGGCTCCCAGAATCAATATCCCAAAAACCAACATCAATTTTTTTCTTAACGAAAAGCGCTTTTTCTTTAGCTTTAGTTTCTCTCCCATACGTCCGTCTCCTATCGCATTTGCCTCGGCTGCTTAACAAGCCGACATCTATAACGGCTCCTATACAGGGCCGCGCTGCCGGTTTCTATCGGTTTAAATAACCGAACGGCATAGTTAGACAATTCTGAAATAGCAAAGCACGGGCATTGTTACCCTTAGCTTAGAGAGGAACTTATTTCTATGACTGATTAGGCCTGTTCGATAACTGTGTTGCCGAACAGGCCGATGAGTTCTAAACCGTACAAATAGCACGATTTAGGACATCGCATTTCAAGATCCCCTGTTCCGAAACGAAAGTTTCCGAACAGGTTTATTTTATATAGGCGATACGAATTATATGAATTTTGCTTAGATTAGTCTATCCCTCTATTAGAGATGACTTTGGGAAACTACCGTAAAGCGCGGTAATCGGTGTTCCGCAAAAAAATTTTCAATGAAGGGATATTCAACAAAGTCTATTGCAAAAAATCAACACCCTGACACAGTGGATGAAAGCATACGCAAGAGTCGGGCGACAAGCCGTCCCGCTTTTCCGCGATGGGACAGTTCGTTTTTTTCTTGCGCCGTCAATTCCGCAACCGTTTTTCCGATCTTTGGAAGATACACGATCGGATCGTAGCCGAAGCCGTGTTCTCCGCGCTCCGATTCGGCGATCACACCCTCGCACGTTTCTTGTACCGTAAAAAAACGGTGAGCATCCAGCATTACTGCAATGCAGCAAACAAATCGGCAGCTGCGGTTTTCTACCCCTTCCATCTGCCGCAGTACGAGTTGATTCCGCTCCTCCGCTTTCAGCTGTACGCCGTCTTTCATACCGTAGCGGGCTGAATAGATACCGGGCTTACCGCCAAGCGCATCGATACACAGCCCCGAATCGTCGGCAATTACCGGGCATTTAACACTTTCGTATAATACGCGGGCTTTTAATAATGCATTTTCCAAAAAAGTTGTTCCCGTTTCTTCAGGATCAAATATAATACCGGCATCGGCAGGGAGCTTGATGCGGTGACCTTCCAAAATAGCGGCAAATTCTTCTTGTTTATGCCGATTGCCGCTTGCTAAGTATATGTGCATGGCTTACCATAACACGCTTTTTTAAGCTCGACAAGGTCGTTGTCAATCGTCGTACGGGAAACACCCAGCTGCTTTGCCAACGCCCGATTACTTGGCCCCCGTGTATATTCGTTAATCTGTTTAAGATATCTCTGCCAACGCGCATAGCTGTATGCTTGTTGATTTTTCAGACGTCTGATTACGGATGCATGAACTTCATCAACTTTACGCAGTTGGATAGTCGCACTTTTATAACGCACATAATAAAAATCCCGCTTAGCCTTCCATTCGCGATAAAGGTCGTCTCGTTTATCGGTTACCTCTTTAACTTCTTCAATCAACAGCCGTATCTTCCGCACCGGTATACCTAAATGCTCGGCGACAGTCCGTAATAATTGTTCATCGATATAAAAACAAGCTTTACAAAGCAAAACTAAAAAATAACGAATATAGATGTCCTTCTTTTTCCTTCCCCATTTAATGGTTTTTTGAATGGCTTGTTTTTTCTCGGGTGAAACGCCATATGAAGGCGGAGGGCTTGCCGCATATAATTCATACGTTTGCAAACCATCCTGTTCCTCCCGTATTGTTTTAACCAACCGTTGTTGATCGTCTTGAGCAATGGTTGCATACGTTACCTGTTCACGGCTCCGTCTCAAGAAACACTTCCAGTTATATGAAAGAGACATCCGCAGATATGTAGAAAATATCGACCTATCGGGATTATAACCGTCGATGATATCATCCAATTTCGGATAGAGCCACAGCAAAAAATCGCTTCGCATATCCTCACTTGCACAGTAGATTCCAAATTCACCGAGATTAAAATACACATATTGAAACAGCGTATCTACGGCTTTTTTCCGCTTATTTTGCCGTGAAAAATCTGCCAATATCGTTTCAACGATATTCTCCTGCATACATTCCTCCTTCGGTTTCATCTTAGGGATGTCGAAAAAGTAACCAACTTTTGAGACATCCCTCTGTTCGATAACTGCGTGTCCGAACAGGTTTAATTTTGTCATAGCAAGATATATGCCAAGAATGGAATGTACGAAAAAAACGAAAAAATTGGGATTTTTAAGAAAAATACTTACTCAGACACCGGACATTGTGCGGATATAAACCCTAAACTGATAATGCGGCTCACCTATACGGCAGTCAGCCGTAATTCTTTTATCAGAATATGGCATTAGAATATCAGAATTTTTACGTGCGGATTAGGATGTTTGATGCTGTCAGCTGCGATATTTTTTTAAACTTGACGATAACTCGTAGACAAATGCCCGTTTATTTCCGAACCATGCAAATCGATCTAATATCCGAATACGGATAAAGCCTTGTTTTTCATAAATCCGGATCGCTTTATGCCAATCCTCATGCACAAGAAGGATAATCCGTTCCAGCTGCGGAAAAACGGAAATGATATGCTCTATAGCGGCGACAAAGAATTTTTCGGCAATGCTTTGTCCGCGCACCTGCGGCAACAGTGCAAAAGAAGATATATACAGCACCGTTCCCGCAGGTTGATGACGTTCCCGTACCGAATGCCCGAGTGCAAATGCATCGGCTTCGACCTTTACAGAATCCCATAGTTCAGCCGTAAAGTACCCGCACACCGATTGCGTGTCGGTTTTAACGAGGACATAATTGCAGCCGGAAGCGTACGCGATGCGCTCTGCAAAAACGCTTTCCTCTTCAACGATGTTTTCTTCGAAACTCTGCCGTTCCACCAGCATCACCACCGCCAAATCCCCCAGCTCCGCAGCGGACATATCACA
>NZ_CALHGC010000020.1 GCF_938029485.1 uncultured Treponema sp.
TGGACGCACCGCTCATTGCAGGGATTGGAGATTTCAAGTTCAAGGTTTGTCATAATAGGATTGGAAGACAGCTCGTTGCTTGATAGGTTCATTGTATCGTTATACCTCACCTGATACCGGCTACCGCACTGAGTTCCTTGAGTTTTGCTTTCCGCCAGGCCAGCACAATCCGCTTGTTTTTATCGGCGACAGCGCAGAAGTGACGGTTTATTTCCAAGGGATTACCGGTTGGCGATTCGTTTGCGTTGCGCACCATACACGGGGAGCAGAACGCAGCTTTGTCGCACTTGCAGCACTCTCCTTCGCCCATGTCTTTGAGTTTTAGGGTGCGGAGCCATTTTATTTTTTCCGAATTGTCCCAAATCTCTTTGAGCGGCGTTTGATTGACGTTTCCGAGTACCATTTCCTGCCAGCCTGCACATGGATAGACGTTTCCGTTTGCCACCATACAGCAGGTGGAAACACCAACACCACATAACCGCCGTTCAGGATTTAACTGCAGGTTATTGATTTTTTCTTCAAAGTCCGGCGCAAGAATAGACTCTTTGTAAGCTTCATCCGCTTCCATAATGCTGGTAATGACCCGACCTGCTTCTTCAACGGAGAGACGGTGTGCAAGGTTTTCGGTTTCGTGATTATATTCCGCCATCATAATATAGTCAGTTTGCGCGCGGATTTTATGCTCGTTGCACCACTGCAGTACACCGAGGTAGTCGTCTTTGTTTGCCTTCATCGTGGGACAACTGACATGGAGCGGCAGATCGTTTTCGATAAGTTTAAGGATTGCCGCCTTTGTTTTTTCAAAACTGCCGGGCAGCTTGGTAATAGCGTCGTGATGAGCAGGATTCATAGAATACAAACTGACCTGTACGGAGGAAACGTTCCCTTCTTTCATCGCAGCTACAATGTCATCGTTTAAGAGGGTAAGATTACTTAAAATATTGACATAAAAATCATACTTTTTTGCCGCCCGTAAGAATTCCACAAAATGAGGATTCATCATCGGCTCCCCACCGCTCAAGGTAACAGAAAGTACACCCATTGCACTGAGCTGTTCAAGGACACTGTAGTACAGTTCCGGCTGAATGTCGTAGAGCTTGTATTTATGCGGGATGTAACAGTGTACACAACGTTCGTTGCAGCGGCTGGTCAGCTCAATCTGAAATGAGGTGAGGCGTGGCTTGTGCTTAAAATGCTCCTCCAAAAAACTTTGCGTGTCTTGCGAAGCACGCTGAATGGGCGGGGTAAAATCTTCCCGAACCGTTTTAGGCAGAATAGCATCGTAGGTAAAGCCCGTATCCTGCGCGTCAAGCTCTGCCGCCGAATTTCCTTTGATAATAAAACCGTCTTGGATGAGTGCTTCGTAAAACTCCTCTGCATCTTTGAGAATCGTCTTTTTATCGACACCGATGAAAGATTGCAGAATTTTATCCGCAAGTTCATCAAGCGTTTGCGGTGTACGGCTGAGCGCCGTTAAAAAAACGGTACCGCTTTTATTGACCAGCCGGTCGTTAAAAATACCGGTTGATGTGATATAGCCAACTCCGTCGTAATTGCGGATGTATGTGTCTTTTTTTTGTCTGTAGAACATTGTCGATCCTTTTGGGTATTATCTACTATTTCAATAAATCTTTATGCCGGTAAATATTTTTTATCATATAATATCGGTAGGATTAAAAGGTCTAAAAATCGATGACGCTTCAATGGGAGATTCTCCTCGCAGCAATAAAGTGTTCTTAAAATCCTCTTCGGTAAATCGTTCGGTAAGAAAGGCATATTTGAGCATTGTTATGATGCTCATTCTGTTTAACCCCTTGTTTTCCCAATCCGCTTCAATTTCGTAAAATGTTTTATATGTGTTTGTCTCTGAAAATGTATCAATATACTCTGCTGTATATCCGATTTTATGGAAAAGTATTGCTCATATTTTTTGAAACTGTCATGAAAAAAAGGATAACAATCATTGTATAGGGCATAGGCTAAGGCGCTATCATTTTCCGTCCCATTTATAAAATTATTGATAATATTCTTTTTTTCTAATTCAAATATGTGCTGCGCGTTTGTCATTTTATGCCTCTGTATTCATTAAAATTGGGGCAGCACAATGCCCTGCCCCGCGGCATGTGCAGTATACTTACCCGACGGGCAACCGTATTGCACAGAGCTTACACATACGTACTATTCAGTCCTTTCACATTCTTTGCATACACTGGAAGTCCAAGTGGTATTAGCAGGGCAGCCTGCTGCATACGAACCGGCAGCTGCATTCTGTGCAATTACCTCAGGTTTTTCGTAGGTCATATTTTTCACCTCCTTTCAATTTATCTGTTTTACCCGCACCTGTACTGCCAAGCAGCATAAGAGCAGGTAGTAAATTGCAAAACTAACACAGTGTCATTATTATTTTTCTTTTTTTTCCCTTTTCTTGTGCTTGTTCTTTCCCAAGTTTCCACAGGTAATTATCAATCTGCCGGTATGTAAAATCATTCAATGCAAAGAACTGTATGAATGCATCGTAAATAATTCCGCATAGTTTTTTAGATCTGCATTCGCAAACCGTGCGAAATGAGTCTGCTTGCGGAAATACCGTAACATCTCACCGACAAAGCGGTCATAGATCGGGAACAGATCAAGTTGATGCATAGCGCAGTATTTTGTCGCAAACGAATAAAAGTGTTTTTCTTTTCCGTTTAGTTCGATGTGCGCAATGTCAGTAACAAGCGATGCATCGCCGTTTTTCAATCTTTCATCAATGTGTAAGTCTAAAATATGCTTTGCAACCGCATACGTTCCTAAGATATTCGTTGAATATAAGTCGTTTAATACCAACACTTTTATTAATACTTCTTCCAGCACGGTGTTGGTAGGATACAGCTTAAAAATCTGCGTAAACTGCTTTTGCTCCTACCGAGTAGCGTTCAGCAATTTCTTTTTCCAAATACTTTGAGCATTCTTCTTTTGACGGGTTAGAAATTCTCTTCATAGTGTTACTCCTTTTAGTTGTGCGGCGAGTTTATGCTCACAAACCGCACCCGGGGTGTTGATTGAGATATAATGCATATAAGTATAGGTAAATGACGATGTAAATTTTCTAAAAAAAGTATAAAAAATACAAAGAAAAGACTTAAAGCAGAGGCAGTAATGCAGCCATAGAGAATAAATGCTTTTGAAAAAACTTTTGCCGAAAGCTTTTGAAAATAGCCTGTCCAGAAGTGTACATCCGTGTACACTTCTG
>NZ_CALHGC010000021.1 GCF_938029485.1 uncultured Treponema sp.
TTAGACAATGCCTCCATTGTCCGCTCTCTTTACCACCGCAGTAAAATCAAAGAACTTCCTATCCAAGAACGTAAATTATACGATTCCGCATACCGCATTTTTTACGATGAGTTATCTTATGCGCTGCAAAAACCTAAGCAGGAAATCGAAGCGATGATTCATTCATATCTGGAAGTTTTAAGCAAAAACGCCCCTGCCGGAAAACAAGAACAACTTGATGACGATATGTTCGACGACGGCATGAGCGATATGGATGACGAAGACAATTTCGATGACGACGAATAATGCCGTCCTCATCACTGCTGCCGGCACTTCTCAACGGTTCGGAGAAAAAAAAGAATTTTTTCCATTACATTCCGATACGCATACATCGGTTCTGTCCGCGTGCCTCTATGCCTTTGTAAAGGCCGGACGCTTTAGCCGCTATGTGATAACCGTACCGGCGGGGCAAATTGAAACGGCTTATGCACTGTTGACTGCCGACACACGGCTCTCCTCTTTTTTTGAAAAAGAAAAAAACGGTCTCCATATTGTTGAAGGAGGTGCAACCCGTCAGGAGTCGGTATACAAAGGATTGTTACCGCTTGCGGATACGGGCATAGCCTATATACTTGTACACGATGGAGCGCGTCCGTGGGTTTCCGGTAAGGTGATTGCATCGGTATTGGCGGCAACGGAACAATACGGAGCGGCTGTCCCGGCCATACCCGTAACGGACACTCAAAAAGAAGTTGACGAAACGGGAAAGATCATCCGGCACCTCAGAAGAGACAGGCTTGCCGCCGTACAAACGCCGCAGGGTTTCCTCTTTGATAAGTTGCTGTACGCGCACCGCCAAGCCTGCAATGACGGCAATGTCTACACCGACGACAGCGAAATTTATGCGCAGTATTGTGCTCCTGTTTATATTTGCCCCGGCGCACGAGAAAATAAAAAAATTACCTATCGCGAAGACCTTTAATACCGCGAAGACCTCTCGGGAGAAACATTATGGTACGAATCGGCTTAGGCTATGATCTCCATACACTTATTGAAGATAGACCGTTGCTTTTGGGCGGGGTTCATATTCCTTTTGAAAAAGGAGAAGCGGGACATTCCGACGGAGATGTGCTGCTTCATGCACTTGCGGATTCTCTACTCGGCGCCGCGTGCCTTGGCGACATCGGCGAGCTTTTCCCGCCGAGTGATCCGCGATGGGAAGGCGCCGACTCCCGTATGCTCTTACAAACGGTGTGGCAACGTGTGAGGGCAGAAGGATGGCAGCTTGAAAACGCCGATTGCGTCATCGCTATTCAAAAGCCGAAAATTCTACCGTATCGCGAAGCAATCCGCCGGTCGATTGCGGAAATTCTATCGGTAGGAACCGATCAAGTTTTTGTCAAAGCAAAAACCGGCGAAGGAGTGGGTGTTATCGGCAGCGGTACGGCAGCCGCCGTGTGGTGTACCTGTCTGCTGTCCCGATAGGCTTATTTTTCGGCAAGCTCAAGGATGAGCTGTACCTCACCTTGCGATAAATTAAGGGCATTGGCGATGGCATCTTGTGTCCATCCGCTCCTAAAGAGCTTCAATACATTTTCACGGGTACCTACTGCCGTTGCGCTTTCCGTCTTATTGGTCGGTTTTTCAGTTTTAACCAAATCCGCCAGCAGCTTCAGCTGATTTTCGGAATTTTTGGATATGTCTTGTAAACGCGTTTCGGTACCGGCAAGCCATTCGCGGGCATTGTGCAGTTTTTCAATGCGCCCTTCAAGTTCTCCGAGCAATTCGTCGATGGTATCAAGCTGCTCCCGCGCTTTTTCCGCTTTTTCCTGATTGGAAATAAGATATTCCATTTTTTCTTGAATATCCTGCAACTCGGGCGGAATGGTATAGAGCTTACTCTGTACCGACTTAATATCCTTTTCAACCGTCTTTAAATCTTCAAAAGCGGTATCGATACTCTGTACCGTTTGATCGAGTACGGTTCCTTTCTTTTCCAAGCGGTCATAGCGGGTATTGACATCAGCGATGCTTTCTTCGATACGCCGAATTTGCACCTGATAACGCTGTAATTCATCATCGGCCGAAGCGAGTTCCACCAGTTTTTTATCCATCGATTCGGAGAGCACAGTCAATTTTGCAAAATCATTTTCCAAAATTTCAATGTTTTTCCGCTCACCCATAAACCGGGCGATTTTTTGTGTCGCTTCCTCTTCAAGGTGCGTTACTTTTTCGTATTTCAGATTTAGATCATTCATCGTATTGCGATAAATTTCAAAGCGGGTAACCTCCGCCTTCAGCTTTTCGATGTTCTGTTCCAAATCGGCTTTCAATTCGTCCGCACGGTCAAATACGCGCGTCTGCGTAATAAAAGCGTTTTGCCGCTTATCGATTTCTTCCACGGTTTCGGTCAACTGATCGGAATCGCGGCGTATCTTTTCGAATAAGTCATGCTGCGTTTCTTCCACCTCACTGCGAAGGCCGTGTACCAGCTCCCTAATGTTATCAAGCGAATGACTTGCTTCTCCCGTTGCGTTGTTAATCCGCTTATCCAGCTCGTTGGTAAGCTGTTCGGCATCGCGCGTAAAGTTTTCGGTAACGCCGCGTACCTGTGCAGAAAATTCTTCTTCGGCGTTCTGAACCTTTGCATTCAGATCATTGATCCGCTGCTGCATCAGTTTAAGCGCCTCATCGCTTTTCACACTGAAATCTTTATAGTACGAGGTATATTTTGAACTGATACCTTCGATTGCCCGTTCCGTTGATGCGGTAAAACCGGCAACTTTTTCGTCTACCGTAGTACGCATCTCGGCCAGTTGTTGATCGATGCGAGTCTTCCATGTTTCAAAATCGGCTTTAGCTGCGTCGAGCTGCCCGCCTGATTCCTGCTTAACGGTATCGAGCCACGTTTTCACCTCTTTTGTAACGTTTTCTACTTCAACGCTCTGCTGCCGCATCGATTCTTGCAGTTCAAGTTTGAGACCGGAAAGCTCATTCCTCATATATGTTTGAGCTTTTTCCTTTGTCTGATCCATCATATTTTTAAACTGTGTGTTATAGGCAAGAAGCGCTTCGTCGCTTGCGGTAATACGTTTGGCAATTCCCTCTTCGATCGCCGCAATATCTTCTTTGAATTTAGCAAAGTGCCCCTTGTATTCCTCCGCCGTTTGCGCAAGCCGTGCTTTTAAATCCTGTTTATACGCATCTTCCAAATCCTTACGTGCGGACTCGCTTTCCGACCCCATCAGCGCAAGCCGTTCGGTAACATCATTCCGCAGCTTTTGGATGTCTCCGCTGAGGGCATCGCTGCGGCGGGTCAGCTCGCTTGCAAAATCGGTTTCAAAGAGGTGCAGTTTTTCGGAAAGTGCGGCTTGCGATTCCTCACGAAGTGTGCCCAGCTGCTCGGTTATCTCCTGCAAACGGCCGGACAAGGCATTTGCCCGCTCGGAAAAATGCTTTTCAAAGCCGCTGTATTTTTCCTGCATGGTGTAGGTATGTTTTTCAAAATCCTGTAAAAGCCGTTGTTTACCGGCCTCTTGAGCTTTTTCCATCTCGGCGGAAAGCTTATCGATATCGGCGATAGACTTATCAAATTTTTCATAATAGTAGACCGCTTGTTTTTTATATTCGGTAAATTTCGTATCCGCCGATTGAGAAAGCGCAGTAAGGCTTTGCGCTGCCTTTGCCGCTGTTTTTTCGAGGCGGGCATTTAATCCCGTTTCAAATTCGGTAAGGCGTGAATCGAGCTGCCGGTTCGTATTCTGCATATCCGCTTCGGTTTGTTTCAATCCTTTTTCAAGGTTTGTGATGCGCTGTGTAAATGCAATCTCCGCTGCACTGAATTGCGAATGTAAAGCGCTTTCAAGTTTATCCGCTTCTTCTTGCCAATCTTTTTTAAATTTCTCGGTAAGCGCTTTATTTTCAGCCATACCGACGGTAATTTCCGCTTCAAGCGCTGCGGAACGGTCATCAAGAACAGACTTGTAATGCTGCATTTGCGCTTCCATTTGATTCTGCAGTTTTGCAAAAGATTCATCTTCAAGGTTTTGCGCTTTCTTGCTCGCCTCTGTAAAGGCTTTTTTATAAAGGTCGTTTAATTGGATTGAGGTTACCTCGAGCAATTCCGCGCTTTTTTTCTCTGCGTCGGCAACCCTATTTTCAAAAGCGTTAATCGTATTATTAAAACCAGCAGTAAGCTGCTCTTCGATCATCTGGAGATGTTCACGGTTTTGCTTATAAAAGCTATCCTGCATTTCGGGTACCAGTTTCGAAATATGATTCAATTCGCTCCGCGCATCCGTAATTTTTTTTGCAAGCGAATCGACAAAGTCGGATTCTTGGCTGACCCGCGCAAGGTTTTTTTCCGCAAGTTCAGCCATATCCATAACGGTTTTAATGGTTTCTTCCGCCCCTGCAACGTTTTTTTCTATTGCGTCGATGGAAGATGAGCGAGCAGTCAACACATCGGACTTTTTCATAAAATCATTATATATTGAATCGAGCCGGTTAACCGCAGCGATAGCTTGCGAAAGCTTTGCGTCAAGCTCGATCGCCGCATCTCGCAAATTCTGCGTCCGTTCTTTAACAAACCCTTCTATTTCATCTTTAACACGATCACCGTATTTTTTTGCTTTTTCAATCGAACGGCTGTTTTTATCCATTTGCCGGAAAAAAAGAATCAACATGAGAGAAAGCATAAGCGTTATCGCAGAGGCCAAAAATTGCATTGACATTCTAAGTTCCACCCTTACTTAAAATAAATTCTGTTTTACTGAATAGTATGAGATCGGATATATCCGAAAATAGACGCTTTCAAAAATATCCTGCCTATTATGAAATATTATAACACATAGTTTAAGAATTGACGATAGTTTGAAAAGGAAATATCCGCATAAGGAGACTTTCTTCTAAAAAAAAGGGTAAGCGGATGTGCTATATAAGCAGTCTTCATGCCGACTGCAGAAGCGCCTGCAATGTCGTAAGCCTTACTATTTCCGACATACAGTATCCGTTCGCACGGCGTATTCAATGCTTCGGCAAGTTTAAGAAATGGGATGCGGGAAGGCTTAAGAGCGCCGAGCGCTTCGGAATCCAGCGCGGCATCGCAGAGCGGAAGAATACCCCATACGGAACCTTTTTGTTCGGGCGGAAAATCCGATAGAATACCGATTTTAAATCCGGCTTCCTTTAACCGCATAATTGCTTCTTTTGCAAAAGGATAAGGCCGGATACGCAAAAATGTTTTTTGCCAGCCCTTATATATCTCTTTATCTAAAAAATCGCCTGTTTCCTGTGCGGAAATATGAAGCTGAGTTGCCAATAGTTCGTTTTGCAGATTGAAAAAATCCGGCAGCGCCGTATCCGGATCGGATGAGCTGTACCCGTGTAAAATACGGCGGACTTTTCCAAAGGCTTTCATAAAACGGATATGACGGATAAAGAATGGAACGGCATGCAGCATCAGCTTCCATGCAGGATAGAGCGTACCGTCTATATCGAATGCAATAGCTTCAATGCCGGGGATTTTGCTTACAATCATTTTTTTATTATAGCGTACCGATTACCCCCTGTCCATTCATAAAAAAGAGCGTGTGTGAGCCTCAGTAACATAAAACACTTGTCACATAGTATACCAATCGGTATATTATATACCGATTGGTATACGTTATGAATGATACAACAACAAACGATAACAGCAAAAACGAAATTCTCAACACGGCAATACGCCTTTTTTCACAAAAGGGATACGAAGGAGTCGGCGTGCAGGAAATTTGCGAAAACGCAAATATTACAAAGCCGACCTTATATTATTTTTTCAAAAGCAAGCAGGGGCTTTTGCAGGCGATAGCGGATTCAAAGGGAGCGGAGCTTTTGCAAAAGCTCGAGCGTGCAGCAGTGTACGAGCACGATTTTTTGAAAAGCCTGACACGCATCCTGACCGCCGCGATCGATTTTGCGCTTGCGTATCCCGATTTTTTTAATCTGCACAGCGTGCTTTTAAATGCGCCCGGCAATGCGGAAACCGAAGCGATCTATGCGCCGTTAAAAAAACGTTTCGATTCGGTGTTTTCGGAATTTTTTATTAAATCCGCGCACGAGTTCGGAAATATGCGCGGAAAAGAAAAACTGTATTCCATACTGTACCACAACAACGTTATTTCGGTTTCGCTTTTATGCGTACATCAAAAATTGTCCGGAGACGATCAAACGATTTACCGCATCGTACACGGCTTTGTCTACGGCGTAGCAAACTGATGCCGGGAGATGTATATGTCAAATTTATTTTCGGATAAAATTTTTTATCACATCTATGCACTGGGAATGGGGAATTGCCCGAAGCGGAATGATTTTGCGTGTCCTGCCGGGGATTTTTTTGAAAAACTTTCGGAGCAGTTGGACAGGATTCGATCCTTGGGCTGTAATGCGCTCCTCATCGGGCCGATTTTTGAGTCGAGCGCACACGGATACGATACGGTCGATTATTATCATGTGGATCGCCGGTTGGGGAACAACGAGCGTTTCAAACGCTTTTGCAGCCTGTGTCATGAAAAGGGATTCGCCGTGGTGCTCGATGCGGTATTCAATCATACGGGGCGGGATTTTTTTGCGTTTAAGGATATTCGGCAAAAAGGGCAATACAGCCCTTACAAAGATTGGTATGTCAATATTGATTTTTCCCGGCGGAGTGCCGAGGGGGACTGCTTTGAATATGAAGGCTGGGCGGGCTGCAAGGATTTGGTAAAACTGAATGTCGATAACGGCGCCGTACGGGAGCATCTTTTCGGCGCGGTAAAAATGTGGATCGAAGAATTCGCAATAGACGGCCTGCGCCTCGATGCGGCGGATGTGCTGAGCAAAACCTTCCTCGATGCGCTGGCTTCCTTTTGCCGAAGTATAA
>NZ_CALHGC010000022.1 GCF_938029485.1 uncultured Treponema sp.
ATAGCATGGAAAAAAGTGAGCGAACGGTTGGCAAAGGGCTATGGGGTGTCGAATAGCATCAGCGTAAAGAAAGCCGGAAAGGCGATACAGGTATACTTTAACGATAAAAAGTATGAAGGGAAAGCCGCGTACACGATCAACAATGCGGATGAGTAAAGCGTGCAGAAACCGACAGCGCGGGTAACACCATGAAGTACCGCTATGACGGATTCGGCCGTGTTATTGAAGTGCGAAGCCCGTATGATGATCCTACAGGTACTCCCTACGCAAAGTATGAGTACCATACCCCCTCTGCTTCTTTCTGGTACACGGTAAGATTTCCGGGCTTGCTCCGGACGAAGTGCAGTCGATTGGGAATGTGTAATGCAGTAATGGATGGCGGCGCTTCTGATTAGATGGGGTCATAGGCTTTTTCTTTTTATTGAAAAAAAAGAAAAAGCTTCCCCTTGACTTTCTTTCTGAAATGTGGAATACTCGTTCAGTCTTGCTAAGACATTGACGGGCCATTAGCTCAGCTGGTAGAGCAACAGACTCTTAATCTGTGGGTCGCAGGTTCGAAGCCTGCATGGCTCAGATGAATAGGAAGTTAAGTAGCCTAAAGGCTAGGACTTGACATTCCTAAGAATCATCGGTATATTGTTTCGACTCACTTTGTGAGCGAGAGTGGTGGAATTGGCAGACACGCCAGACTTAGGATCTGGTGCCTCGGCGTGAGGGTTCAAGTCCCTCCTCTCGCAGGATTCCACACTGTACATACCGAGCGATATATTTTGCGGGAATAGCTCAGTGGTAGAGCGCCACCTTGCCAAGGTGGATGTCGCGGGTTCAATCCCCGTTTCCCGCTCTTACAGAAGCGATTCGGTACATCCGGATCGCTTTTTTTTTTAACCGGATAGTGCCGGTAAAGAATAAAGTTCTCTTGCGAGAAACCCTTTTAGTACCATAAGGATATGCCAATGAATTTTACGAAAGAATTTACCCCTATCGAAAAGTCTCGGATGAAACTTTCGATCACCGTTAAACAGGATGAGGTGCAAAACCGATATGCACTTTTAACGAAAAAATATGCGAAACAGCTCCAGATACCGGGCTTTCGTAAAGGCAAAGTACCGGTAAAAATCCTTGAACAGAAATTCGGCGAAACCCTGCGTGCCGAAACGTATGACGAAGTGATTCAAAATGTATTGGAAGAAGTGTTTGAAGCTGCGGACAAATATTCACGGCCGCTACCGTATTCACAGCCTGAACTTGACGGTACACCCGATTTTAAGCTTGACTCCGACTTGGTGTTTACCGTTCTGTATGATGTACTGCCAAAAGTAGAAATAACAAAAACGGAGGGCTTTACGGTATCGGTTCCTAAAGTATCTGTTACCGATAGCGATATCGAAAAAGAATTGACGCTGATACAGGAACGCAATGCACTTGTCATCGATTGCGGCGATTCGGATACCGTTCAGAATGATAATATCGTAACTATTAACTATGTACAGCTTGATGATGCCGATGAGGAAATCGAAACTTCAAAACGGAATGATTTTGTGTTTACCGTTGGTAAGGGGCAGTTCCATTACGGCATAGACGATGAACTTATCGGTATGAAAAAAGGCGAAGAAAAAGTTATCACCAAGACATACCCTGCCGATAATATCGATGAACAGCTTGCAGGAAAGACAATTAAGTTAAAGGTTATCGTAACTGCGTTGAAGCGCAAAGACCTGCCCGCCATCGATGATGATCTTGCGCAGGATGTAAGCGAGAAATACAAGACACTTGCCGATTTAAAAGCCGATATATCTAAAAATCTTACACGTCAGGTAGAAGATGTGCTTGAGCGGAAAAAAAACGATAATCTGCTTAAACAGATGGCGGAAGCTAATCCTATAGAACTGCCTGAATCTATGATTAAGGCGGAACTTGAAGGCCGGTGGGCTATGCTGGCACAGCGATTGGGAATGTCGGCCGAAAACTTGGAAAAGCTGACGGGCGATATAAACGGTAAGTTTTCTAAGGAATCTGCGATGGGCGAATGGCGTGCTGAAGCGGAGTTACGTCTTAAAACCCGCATCATTGTTGAAAAATTAATGGAAGAACGAGCTATTACTGCTTCGCCGGAAGATGTTGAAGCGGAATATGCTTCGATAGCCGAACGTACAGGGGCTTCAACGGAAGATGTTAAAAAGCATTATGACGGTAACCCCCGCGAAAAAGAATATTTGATTGATGATATTAAGGAGAAAAAACTCTACACACAGCTTTTTGAAAAATCGACGGTAAAATCGGGTGAAAAGCTGACGGTAGAGCAATTACTTGGAGAGGGAGCTGCCGATGTCGGAACGGATGCATAGCCTTGTTCCTTATGTTATTGAGCAGACGGGAAACGGCGAGCGCAGTTATGATATTTTTTCCCGTCTGTTAAAAGACCGTATTATCTTTGTTGATGGAGAAATAACCGATGCAACCGCCGATTTGGTGGTTGCGCAGCTGCTTTTTCTTGAGTCGCAGAACCCCGACAAAGATATCAGTCTTTATATTAATAGCCCCGGCGGTTCAGTAACGGCAGGGCTTGCCGTTTACGATACGATGCAACATATTCATCCTCATGTGCAGACCATCTGTTTGGGGCAGGCCGCGAGTATGGCTGCCGTGCTTTTGGCCGGGGGAAGCAAAGGAAAGCGCTTTGCATTGCCGTCTTCCCGTGTGATGATTCACCAACCGTGGGGCGGCGCACAGGGACAAGCCAGCGATATTACCATACAAGCACGGGAAATACTCCGGTTAAAAAAGCTGATTATCCAATATTGCGCCCATCACACCGGAAAATCGGAGAAGGCGGTTGCCGAAGACATGGAACGGGATTTCTTTATGTCTGCGCAGGAAGCCTGCGAATACGGCATTGTCGATATGGTTATGGATAGGAGAAAAAATGCCTAAATTAAGAAGTGATCCTTCTTTGGTTTGCTCTTTTTGCGGTAAGCGGGAGGATGCAGGCCGTAAAATTGTTCCCGGTCCGGGAGTTGCTATCTGCGATCATTGTATTCAGCTTTGTAAGGAATACTTGAGCGCTTATAAGATGGCAGTGCCCTTGCAGCTTTCAGGGGATATTCCGACACCGATGGAACTAAAGGCCTATCTTGATGAATATGTTATCGGACAGGAGAAAGCCAAACGGGTTTTATCGGTTGCCGTCTATAATCACTACAAGCGGATTATGCATCCTCCTATAGATCGGAATGCTGTTGTTATTGAAAAATCCAATGTTTTACTGATAGGCCCGACCGGTTCGGGAAAAACGCTGCTGGCGCGGACGCTTGCACAAAAGATGAAGGTGCCGTTTGCTATTGCGGATGCGACTACTTTAACCGAAGCGGGATATGTCGGTGAAGACGTTGAAAATATCCTTTTAAAGCTTATCCAAAATGCAGACGGAGATATTGCCCGTGCGGAGCGCGGTATTATCTTTATTGATGAAATTGATAAAATTGCGCGGAAAAGCGAAAACGTATCGATTACCCGTGATGTTTCGGGTGAAGGTGTTCAGCAGGCTTTATTGAAGATTGTTGAAGGAACCGTTGCTTCCGTTCCTCCGCAGGGAGGGCGTAAACATCCGAATCAGGATATGCTGAAGATCGACACGTCCAATATTCTGTTTATCTGCGGCGGTGCTTTTGTCGGGCTTGATACGATTATTCAGACACGGGTTGCGGAAAATCCGATGGGATTCGGGGCAGATGTACGGTCTGCAAAAGAAAAGGATTTGCAGGAATTATACGACAAGCTTATCCCCGACGATCTGGTAAAATTCGGTATTATTCCCGAATTGATCGGGCGGCTTCCCATCAGTGTTTCGCTCAGCGATTTAAAGCTCGAAGACCTGCGCCGTATTCTTGTTGAACCTAAGAACGCGATTATCAAACAGTTCCAAGAATCGTTTAAGCTTGATAATGTTAAGCTCACCTTTGACGAGGCCGCTCTTGATGCGATTTCACAGCAGGCGCTGGATCAAAATACCGGTGCACGCGGGCTTCGCTCTATTGTCGAAAAGCTGATGCTTGACGCGATGTTTGAAGCACCGTCAATGAAAGGTGAAAAAGCCCTGCATATCACAAAGAAAGTTATTGAGGAAACCGAGAAGCCTGAGTTAAAACTGATTTCGGAAAAAACAGCATAGTTTTATCGAATTTTTCTGTGATTGATCTATTCTTTAGACAAAAAAAAGAGCCGGCGTTATTAAACGGGCGGAAGATTTAACTTCAACCGTTTGACGTCGGCTTTTTTTGATGCTTCTCTTTAATTAAAAAATCAGTTACGGTATTGTACACAGACGAGGGCGCCCAATACCATCAGGTGACCGGAAAGCTGCTGCAGATAGGTTAATAAACCGTGTACGCCATGAATACCGCTGTTAAATGTTCCGATAAAATCGATCAAAACAATATTAATGATCCACAACACGGTAAAAATAATCAAAATCACATTGAGAATCTGCGGAGAGAATGTAAACAGCCCCATCAACAAGAAAAATCCGGCGATGAGTTCACAGACTGCAATCGAGATGATGATGATCGTGCTTACTGTTGAACTTTTTACCAACTGTGTAAGAAATGTAACCACCGGATTTAAATTACCGGCGCTGGACTGCATAAGTCCCGTTACGCCGCTAACCAGTAAGAAAAAAACAAGTGCAATTTGCAAGATGGTGATACCCATACTTCGTCTCATAAGAACCTCCGAATGGGAACCTCTAAAAATATAACCAAGTCTTTAGAGATACCCCAAATATCTTCTGTATATATCGGCGAATATCGGCGGACTTTTATGTTATAAATACGGGAGATTCTCTGAATATTTTTGGGATAATTAGTGCAGACGGACGGTGTCGCTGTACACTGCTAATTCCCGTCCCTGATTGCAGATAATGCTGTAGAGGCAGGTGTCGAGCAGTACGCCCGATAATTCTTGCCCCATTGCACGAATCTGCATATCGGTTTTATTTAAGAGCGATATAATGCGGTACACTGTTTGCGCATTCCATTGCCTGCTTGCACGGCGGTACTGGTCGATTGCTTTTTTTGATGTAAAGCCCGCTTTTTTTAAGCTGAAATCATCAAGCCCGCCGGTTTGCGCAAGGTTATGCCAGTCCCGCAAACGCCGAAAGCAGTAGGCAAGTCCCGCAATCAGTTGTACCGGAGAGGATTCTTTGGAAAGGGTCAGCTTTTGGCGGATATTCAGTGCGTATTCCAGATTGGCATTACTCAGCGCATCAAAAAGCGTAAACGGCGTTTCTTCTTTGTTATGAGCAAGCAGGTGTTCAACGGTTTCCGCAGTCAGCGTTGTTCCCGGCTCAAAAAAGAGGCTGATATGCGCGCAGGTAGTTTTTAACGCTTCGGTGTTATTTTCTACCAATTCCAGCAGAACCTCGACAGCATTCTGCTCAATATTGATTTTCGACTGTCCAAAATAACGGCGAATCCAATCCTGTTTTCTATTTTCGAAGAGTTCCCAGAATATTTTTTTGTGATCTTTAGGCACCAGCGCTTCAATTTTTTTATCAATTCCGATTTCATCGGAGATCAGGACTAAAAAAGCGCCGTCTTCAGTAGAAGTTTGTTCAACCCACTGTGTGAGCGCTTGTATATCTTCCTTTTTTTTAATTGCTTCCGCATTTCTGACGACGGCAAACCGCGCCTCTGCGAACAAAGAACCGTTCTGAACGGCATCCAAAATAACCGATAGAGGGGTGTCCGCCGCGTAAAAGAGATGATTGTCGAGCTGTCCGTATTTTTTTTCCGCGCTTTTCCGCAGCGCTTCAAGCGCGTCATTCCGCTCTCCCAATTCGGGGCCGGTAAAAAGCCATAAAGGTGCACTCATCTTTTTGCGTTATTCCTCTTCAAATTTTGCGGCAAAAAGCTGTTCAAGCGCTGCGACTGCTTCGGTTTCGTCGGCGCCGTCGGCGGAAACGGTCAATTCGGTTTGATAGCCCGCAGCCATCGTCATTACACCCATAATAGATTTCGCATTAACAGTAATGTTTTCTTTTTCAAATATGATCGTCGACTGGAACTTGCTTGCCGTTTGTACAATCAACGATGACGGCCGCGCATGGATGCCGGCGCGATTTTGCACAATAATCTTTTTTGTTACCATAGAGCTTTTCCTTAATAGGTATCATCCGCCGAATAATAAGGTACCCGGCTCGTATCGCTTTCCATCCAGCGCAGAATGTTTTGATTAAATTCTTTCGCAGAATAAACGCCCATACTTTTAAGCCGCTCGTTCATTGCGGCCGTTTCTAAAATAATCGGAATATTTCGCCCCGATTTTACCGGTATTTCCAAAAGCGGCAGTTTTACATCCAATATCTCGGTTGTGAGTTCTTCGGTACCGATGCGGTCGTATACTTTGTGTGAATCCCATTCTTCCAACTTAGCCACCAGCTGTATCTGCTTTTGCTCCCGCACCGAACGGACGCCGTACAGCTGCATAATATTGATAATGCCCAGCCCTCGTATTTCCATGTGATGGCCGATCATCTTATTGGCGCCCCGCCCGATTAAGCTATTCCCGTTGATGCAGGTGATCTCGACCACATCGTCAACCACCAATCGGTGTCCGCGTTCCACAAGCTCAAGCGCCGTTTCGCTTTTACCGACCCCCGAATCACCCCCACATTCGGCCCCTGCGCATGCCGCGTCCCCTCCGGAAACGGATGATGCGGCGC
>NZ_CALHGC010000023.1 GCF_938029485.1 uncultured Treponema sp.
TCGCCGAGGAAACAGCACAGGATACTGAAAACCGGAAAGCGGTACATGATTTCTTTATGGCAACCGGTCTTTTTGAGGTGAAGGGCATCGGGGATGAAGAAGCGCAGAAAACCTCCGTGTATCAGATGTACTGGGACTATTCCGAAGCGCTGAATCAGATTAAACCGCACCGGGTGCTTGCCATCAACCGCGGAGAGCGTGAAGGTGTTTTGGAAGTAAAAATCAACGTTGATGTAGACGAAGCGGTTGCACGTGTACAGAGCCGTTCGGTACAGCACAACAAATACCACAGTGAAGCGATTGCAGACGGCATTGTTCGGCTGCTCAGCCCTGCGGTACTGCGCGAAATCCGCAGCAACTTAGGCGAAGACGCCGACACCCACGGCATTACTATTTTTAGCGAAAACTTAAAACACCTTTTGATGACGCAGCCGATTAAGGGAACCCGCGTACTCGGCGTAGACCCCGGTATCAGAACCGGCACCAAATGCGCCGCCTTAGACGAAACCGGCAAGTACCTCGGCTCTTTTGTTATTTATCAGCATAAGGCAGAGGAAGCAAAAGCAGCGCTGCTCAAGGCGGTAAAAGACTATAAGGTACAGCTCATCGCAGTGGGCAACGGGACAGGCTCTCACGAGGTGCAGGAAATCGTCTCCGATGTGATTAAAACACATTGTCCCGACGTGCTGTTCACCGTGGTGGATGAGGACGGTGCTTCCGTGTATTCCGCAGGAGATGTTGCCCGCGAGGAATTCCCCGACTTGGATTTAACTATCCGCGGCGCTATCTCCATCGGGCGGCGCTTGCAGGATCCCCTTGCGGAGTTGGTCAAAATCGATCCCAAGTCTATCGGTGTCGGGCTCTATCAGCATGATTTAAACCAGAAAAAGCTTTCAGAAGAGCTGGATGCGGTTGTCGGTTCGGTAGTAAACAATGTCGGTGTTAATTTGAACACCGCAAGCGCCTCGCTGCTCAAATATGTGTCCGGTATTACGAGCGGATTGGCAAAAAAGATTGTGAGCTACCGTGAAAAAACCGGCATCTTTACCGACCGGGAGCAGCTTCATAATGTCAGCGGTTTAGGCCCCAAGGCCTTTGAACAATGTGCCGGTTTTTTAAAGATACCGGAGAGCGCCAATCCGCTGGATAACTCGTGGGTACACCCCGAAAACTATCCTGCAGCGGAGGTTATCTATCAGATTGTTCGCAAAAATGAACCGGTAACCAAAGAGGTACGGACGGAGCTGCAGGAAAAGTATCAGCTCGGCGAGCAAACAGTTAGCGATATTATCGAAGAGCTGAAAAAACCGAACCGCGACCCTCGTGAGGACTGCCCCAAGCCGATTATGCAGCAGGGCGTTCTCTTGTTTGAAGACCTTAAACTCGGCATGACCGTTAAGGGCAAGATCAAAAACGTTGTAGACTTCGGTGCCTTTGTTGACCTCGGCATTAAAGAAACCGCCCTGCTGCACATCTCCGAGATGAGCGACAGCTTTGTTTCCGATCCGCTTGAGGCAGTAAAAGTCGGCGATATTGTCGAATGCCGGATTATTGCGCTCGACGAAGCGCGCCGCCGTATCTCACTCAGCCGGAAAAGCGAAAGCGGGGTACAGGGAAAGCTGACCGCAAAGCAAAAGGCGGAAGTAAAAAAGATTACCGTAAAGACTAAGGACGGAAAAACCGTTGCGGTTAAGACTAGCAGCGGCGCTCCTGCCGTGCAGGGTGAAAAACACTTGGCTCACCGCGGGGAGCGGCAGCCGGCAGTCCGTTCGGAAAGGCGCGTTGCAGAATCCCGACCGAGACGTGACGATGACGGCACCAAATATAATCCGTTTGCGGCATTCTTTAATAAGAAGTAAAAAAGCATTCGAACTTTACATGGAACGCCGAACCTGCCGTAACGGCTATGGATAAAGTAGACGTATTATTTTTATCTAAAATTCCAGAGATGTAAGGGGAACGGCAATAAAGTGAGTGTGAAAACTCGCTGCCAAAAGTGTACAAGGATGTACACTTTTGGCGTTGGAGGAACGCAGATGCGCCGCCGTTACAGCTAGATTTTAAATTTACCGACCTCTTGCGCAAGCTTCATAATACTGGCTTTATTTTCTGCTGTAATCGAAACGACCTCGCCTATCGTATTCGTTATTTGTTCTGCTCCGGATGCTATCTCCGTCATGCTGTCGGTAGTTTCCCGCGTAATATCCGCCAGTTTTTGCATCTCTGCAACTATTTGTTTGCCCCCTTCAAGCATCTCGCCGGAAGCGGAACTGACCTCTTTCGTTACCTTATTGATTGTCTCAATAGCCGACAAAACTTGCGTGCTGTTTTCTTCTTGTTCACGCATAAGATTTACAATTGAATCTTCTTTTGAGGAAATTTGACTGATAAGGTCATATACATCGATGAATGTTTTTTCAGCTTGTATACCAGCCTCGGAAACTTGCGCGATAATTTCCGTCGATTCTTTGATAACCGCTCCTATCTGCTTTCCCTGCATATTGGACTCTTCAGCAAGTTTTCTAATTTCATCGGCAACGACGGCAAAACCTTTGCCCGATTCTCCTGCATGGGCAGCTTCAATTGCTGCATTCATTGCTAAAAGGTTCGTTTGACTGGCTATATTCTGAATAACTTGGCTTGCTTCAAGCAGCGCTTCCGATTTTTCAGCAATCCGCGTGATAAACTCATTTGCAGCCCGTGCGCCGTTTGTTCCCGTTTTCATCTGACCGTATGCGGCTTTAATCAGTCTATCATTTTGTGAAAGTATTTTATTAATGCGGAGCATATTTTCTGTCGTGCTTGTTATTAATGCCGAAGACTGCGCAATACTTTCCGACTGTGTGGTAATCCCTTCAACAAGAAGATTGAGCTTCTTTTCAATTTGTTCAGTTGTCGCTGCCGTTTCCGTTACTCCTGCCGCCTGCATTAACGCTTTTTCTTTAACGGCTTCGGTGTTGTTGCTTATCTGTTTTACCGCGACCGCCGTTTCTTCCATGTTGCTTGATAAATCGGAACCGATTGCCATCATTTTATCAGCTTCTTCTTTTAGAGCAGTCAGCATAGTGTGGCTGTGCTCCGTTGCCATATTTAAATGAGTCATAAGCTGTCCGATTTCATCATGCCGTTTTATTATTATGCGGTCAGTGAGATCGCCTGCCGCAATTTTGCCGAACATGGTCTCAAGCCGTTTAAAATAGCGTTTGAGAGAGTTCGCTGCAATAAAAGCCAAGGTAAAATACAGGACGAACATAAAAAAGCCGATAAGAATCATAGTCTTCAAAAGGGCATAAAAAAGAGAAAGAATTTCGTTTTGTGCTACAAGAATAACCAGCTTCCATCCTGATTCGGGAAGAGGGAAAAGAAAAGATTTCCATTGTTTTCCATTAATCGTCAGTATAGCGGAATCTGTTATTTGCTCGGTTTCGGAAAAAGTATAAATTCCGGTTTCAGATAATGTTTTAAAGTTAAATTCGGGATATTTTGAATCCGCTAAAATCGTACCGTCATTTTGAAATAACACACAATAACCGGTCTTCCCAATGCGGGTACCGGTAATAAATGTTGTTAAATCCGTTAAATTTATGTCAAGTCCGATACAACCGATAAATTCACCGTTTGCATTGCTGACGCTTTGTGCAATCGTAAAGGTTAGCACACCGTCGGCAGAACGATAGGCTTCCGTTATTACGCTTTTTCCGTTTGCGTTTACGGCATTTTGGTACCATGGCCTCTCACGCGGATCAAAATAGGTAGGGAGCTGTTCAGCGGATAAGCCTACAGTGCCGCCCCATTTTGTTCCCATATAGATTTCTTTAAATTCCGGGTAATGTTTTTTTACCAAATCAAATAAAAAAGAAATCTCCTGCTCTGTTGTTCCATCATGTGTATATGTCTTACCTGATTGTTTTGCTTCCATCGTATAACTGTAAATGGTTTCATCAGCGCCTTGCACAGTAGGCTCTTCGACAAGCATTCGAATGGTATTTTTACCGTTTTTTATAAAAATATTTATTGATTTTTCGATATTAAAGAATTGCTGTGCGGTAAATTCATCGAACAGGGCGGTGTTCTTTTTATACAGCTGAAAGCCGACAATAGCGCTAATAAAGCCGATAATCGAAATAATTGTTATCGTGATTGCCCGTAAAAGTCTAAAGCGGATTGAGGTTGCCTTTTTCATCATAGTAGATAGCACGCATAGGGAGAATGTAAGTTCCCTTGGCTGTAAACTTCTCTGCATGACTCAGCTGAACCTCTGTAGCTATTTGGACTTGCCCTTCTGCATCTTGCTTCTCAACAGCAGAGATGCCTTCGGGTGCCAACTTTGTTGTACCATCACTTTTGAAGAGAGAGTTGTCACGTTCGAGGCCAACTTTACCTTTGCCGGTGAATGCTTTTGCTACAGTGAACCAAACAGTCACATCATCTTCACCAATATATTTGTTGTTGGTGCCCTCAAGGTTGACTGTAATATCTGAAGATCCGGCATAAACCGTCCAAAGCTCTTCCTGCTTGATCACGATATAGGCATAGTCACGGGAAGACTT
>NZ_CALHGC010000024.1 GCF_938029485.1 uncultured Treponema sp.
TTAAATATGCAACTCATTTTTATACTTATTAAACAGTTCTATATCTGTTTGCGAAATATACCCCTTACACTCATTGTTGTAGAAATTGTTTTTATCCAAAAGTGCAATATAAGCGAAAAGCGATGCTTTGTTCTCTTGATTATCGTTATCATTATTGAGGATGTAGCTGTTTACAATATGCCCTAATTCATGTGCGATTGCAAATCGTCGTTCCGTATCGGTTAAATAATCCGCATAACATATAAAAACGCCTCCAGCCTTTTTATATGTCCGTGCTTTTTTAATATTATTAGGTACCGCAACTAATGAAATAGTAAAGATACGCTCTTGCCGTATCATCTTTCGCAGCCGCTCTATTTCTTGCGCATCCCGATCTGAATCAAGCTGTTTGAATTGGGTCAAAAAATACTGCTTTTTCCTATTGTTTATCATTTCCTCGATACTTGCAACCAAATGCGAAAGGTAATGCTTTTTGATAACAGGCTTAATTTCACTGTTAAACAAATCAAGTATTTTGTCTATTTCGCTATCATCCACACCGAACGCATCTTTTAGTTTATCCCGTATTGTAGTATCTAGTTCAACATTCGCCATGTCCCCTCCTCGAATACTGCACAGGTGAAATCATAGTCTTCTTTTGCGGATATTTCCTCAGGGGTGTTATAAATATCTTCTACTTCCATACATTTGTGGAGCAGCTTTATACGTTCGTTGTAATCGTCGATATTTTCTTCATCAAACAGGGCATCAATCTGTCGCTTTTCAGTAAACCCGTACAACCGTTTTAATACAGCATCAACTTGATTGTATACATCGATATTGCTCATTGTAGAACCTCCTTGAATTTCATTCATTAGATTACGACCACTATAACCAAAAGACACCCAAAGGGTTTTATCATTTTTAGCGAAAAGTGCTATTTCTCGCTTTTTCCTTCATGTTTCTACTAATTATATCACATAATCGCCTTATTGAGTAGAAAAAAGGACGATTTTTCCCTACTTTTTCAGTATTTTACGTATTTCTCGGTCTTTTTCAAGCTCTCAAGCCTAACTATCGAGGTATGAATGAAGCTCTACCATACCCCCTGCACAAACCCGATACGTACCGGCGGGCTTTCCTTTTCGGTGCCTGAAAGAACAATACATTTAATTGGCGGTAATGCCGAACCGGTACAGCCCGTATATTGCCGGTAGTACCATTTATGGAGATTTATATGAAAAACACCGCAAAAAACAAGGCCTTTTGAAAATATACAGCAGTGCGAGCGAAGAACGGCGGGTTCAAAAATCTCTGCGTAAATAAACAAATAAAAAACCTCTAAAAACAGATGTTTTTAGAGGTTTATCAAACTCAAAAAAAATTAATTGTCAGGCAACTTTAACCTTATGAGCTTATACCGTTACTTCCGGAAGGGGTACTTTTTTTGTACTACCGAGCGTCAACTCACTCGCAGTTTTTTTGCCGGAAAAGAATGTGATACAAGCGCCGGCAATGTAGATTGTCGAATATACACCGCTTGTCATACCTACCAATAAGGCAAGCGCAAAGTCTTTCATGCTGCCGGATGTAAACGCATACAGCGAAATAGCCGCAAGCATTGTGGTAACCGTAGTGATAATGGTTCTGCTCAACACTTCCGTTTGTGCAAGATCCAGAACATCAACTAACGCAAGTTTGGGATTAAGTCGGATGTTTTCGCGAATACGGTCGAATACGACAACCGTATCGTTGATCGAATATCCGACAATCGTCAAAATTGCGGCAATTGTCGTGGAATTGAATTCCATTTGTGTCCACACGATGAATGTGACCATAATCAAAACATCGTGCACCAATGCAAGGACGGCGCCTAACGCAAATGTCCACTGGAACCGTACCAAAGCATAAATGAATATCAAGAACAGAGCCCCGATGACCAGCAAAACCGCTTGCCGGGCAAGCGAAGCGGAAAAGCGAGAACCGACAAAGTCGGTGCTCAACACGGCAAAATTATCCGCTTCATAAGCACTCACCAGAGCAGTGTTTATCAGCATACGCAATTCAGCATTTGCATTTGTATACGTACCATTATCGGGTAAGCGGATCTGGAAAGTGCGATCACGTGCTTCTCCGACCTGCTGCACCGAAACCGAAGGAATGGAAGCAAGCGCATGACGCACTTCATCGGCATCGATCGCATGTATTTGATCGGGGATATAATGTGCGCGGAACGGATCCGCCGTAACACGCGAAGTTTCCGAGGTAATAAAGACGCTTTGCAATGGGGTATCAGCCTTTGCAAGCACTGTTGTCTTTATACCATCGACTTGCTGCCGTAT
>NZ_CALHGC010000025.1 GCF_938029485.1 uncultured Treponema sp.
ATGCCGGTAAAAGGTTCTGCAAAAACCCGTACCGTACTTCATCATTCGGAAAACAAAGCCGATACAGCCTCAGATCGCTGATATATTCCTTGATTGTTAAATAACCTGCTTGAAACAGAATAGGCAATGCATCTTGAGCAACCGCCCGATAGGTTTGCAAGCCTTCTTCATCAAGTTCAACCTTTCCATCCAAGTCGGGGATATAATAGTGCGCTTCTTTTAAGAAGTTGACCAAAAACGTCGGCGTTCCCGTACTAAACCAATAGCCTTTAATTTCTTTTTTGACAAAAGCGTTCAAGACACTATAGGGATTATACATGCCTTCACCTGCCGGGTGAAACAGGTAGCCGTCATACCATTGCTTGAGGTCGGCAAGCGCTTGTTGATAGGTTAAACTTTGACGTGTCGCAAGTGCTTGTATCTCAGGCTGAAAGTTTGCTTCCAGCTCTTCTTGGCTGATGCCGCAGATGCCGGCATAATCTTCTTCCATCGATATATCCCGAAGGTTGTTCAAGTCGCTGAAAATACTGATCTTACTGAACTTCGTAACGCCGGTTAAAAAGGCAAAGCGGATATATTGATCACAGGTTTTAATGACGGAATAAAACGCTTTGAGCGTATTACGATATTGTTCGTTCAGCTCTTCATTTACACCCATGGTCTGCAGCAAGGGTTTATCGTATTCGTCTACAAGGATAACGACTTGTTTGCCGGTTTGCTTATAAGCAGTTTTCAGCAATTTTTCAAAGCGCGAGGCAAAAAACGGCTGTTCTTTTTCTCCGGTTTTGATACCGTATGAGGACTCCTCGCTCTCTAACAATACATGAAGCCGCTCATTTAACGCCCTAGGATCAGTATAGTTACCAATATTAAAATCCAGATACAGTACCGGATAGGCTTCCCACGCTGTTCTGTTTTCTTGTACGGCTTGCTCTTCTTCCGCTTTTTCAAGATACAAACCGGTAAACAGTTCCTTTTGCCCGAGGAAATACGCTGCTAATGTTGAAAGAAAGAGGCTTTTTCCGAACCTTCGCGGACGGCTCAAGAAATAAACCTTACTGCTATTTACTAGCTGAAAAAGATATTCCGTTTTATCAACATAGAGGAATCTTTTTTCCCGCAAGTCCTTAAAACTCTGTATACCGATCGGCAATTTCCGTGGAACGTTCATACGGGAAGTATAACAGAATTCTTTCAGTCTGGCAATTTCAATGAAAACTGCGAAGTATGGAGAAGCTGTTGAGGATGAGCAGCTGATGCGTTTACCTGGTTTCTTTAAAAGCGGCGCCTACCGCATTCATATCCTCGATAAACTGAGGGTATGATATTCTTACACAATCAAAATCTTCTATATAAGAGGTTTCGGAAGATTTTTCGGTATTTTCTTTCGTTGTATCCGATTGTTGTCCGCTGTGATAACGTGCGGCAATTCCGCAGGCTGCGACGGCGAGCATCATTGCGATGCGGTGGTCGCCGCGGCTTCGTACTCGTGCGGGGTGGAGTTTCTGTCCGCCGCTGCCGTTTACAGTGCAGCTGTTCCTGCCGCTGCCGCCGATGCGGAGAAAATCTTCCCCTTGGGTGATATCCGCTCCGAATTTTGCGAGTTCTTTCGCCGAGGCAGCAAGCCGGTCGCATTCTTTAAAACGGCACACACCGGCGTTGAGTAGCAGTGTTTCTCCCGTACAAAACACGGCGGCAGCGGCGAGGATAGGAACCGCATCGGGGATATCCGCACAGTCGAAGCGTCCGCCTTTTAATTCGCCGGATATGGGAAATACCGAAACCGTGCGGCGCTCCGCATCGCAACGGATGTCAGCGCCCATCGCTTTAAGGATGGAAAGCGCCTGCGAATCCCCCTGCGTGTCTGCGGGGTCGAGGTTAGTCAGCGTGAGCGCCGCATTACAGATAACGGCTGCTGTCAGGGGAAAGAGGGCGGACGACCAATCGCCCGGTATTGTTTGCGTAAAGGCACGATAGCGCTGTCCGCCTGCAACCTCAAAATAGCAATCGCCGCGGTTTAGTACCTCGATACCGGCGATGCGCAGCCAAGCGCAGGTCATCCGGAGATACGGACGTTCTCCGGCCTTGTCAAAGGTAATGCGGCTCATCCCGTTTAAAAGCGGCGCTGCAAGGAGAAGCCCCGTTACTGGTTGGGAAAAGGGGCCGTCGAGTTGATATGCTCCGGCGGACAGCGGACCGCAAAAACGGAGCGGCGGAACTTCCATGCTGACTGTACCGTTTTTAATGCGTGCCGCCGAGTACGGAATGCCCGCTTGCCGGTATACCGAAAGGAGCGGTTCCACGGGGCGGCTCCTAAGGGATTCATCTCCGGTGAGACACACCGGCATATCGGCTGCGGCAAGAATCATGCCTAAAAAGTAGAGGAGGGAACCCGAATTGCCGAGGTCGAGAATGCGTTCCGTGGCACCGCGCTCTGCGGAGGCGAGGAGACCGCCGACTGGCGGCGTAACTTTGAGTACAAGCGGATTATTCGATACTTCCGTAATGGTAACGCCGAGCTGCCGCAGTACCTGTACGGCGCTTTCCATGTCCCCGCTGATAAGGGGCGCGGTAATAAACGAAGTATCGTCCGCTAAAGAGGCGCAGATGAGGGCGCGGAGCGTATGGCTTTTGGAAGAAGGCGCCGTCATTGTTCCGTAAAAAGACGGCGTACTCACGCTGAGATTCATTATGATACAGTTCGTTCCATTATCCAGTTGTTTTTTTTGTTCGGGGCTTTTTTACCGCCGCTTTTTCGGTTTTTGTATCGGTCTTTTCTTTTGCTGCAGGCTCAGTCGCCGTCGTTCTTTTTTTGCTTACAGCAGACTTGGCTCTTGCGGCTGGCTTTGCATCCGCAGCAGACTTAGTAGATGCAGCTTTTTTTGTCTTGGCGCTTGTAATAGGTTCCGCTGCGTCCGCTCCTTCTTCGCTTACAGCAGATTTGGCGCTTGCCCTTTTTTTTGTCTTGGTGCTAATAACGGGTTCCTCTGCATCCGCGGCCGATTTGGAAGCTCTGCTTGTTTTTTTTGCCGAGGCTGTCTTCTTGGGGTTTTGTTCAGCTTTTTGCTCTGAGGCAGGCTGAGCGGTTGCGCCGGTATCCTGCACGAGGGCTTTTTCAAGCGCATCGACACGTTCCGACGTTTCGTACTGTTTAAGCTGTACAATCTGCGCTTGTGCCTGCTCGAACCGTTTTGTGTTGCGGTACACACAGGCAAGGTCGTAGTGCAGGTCGGAACTGTCGGCAAAGGATTCAAGTCCTGTCCGCAATGTTACCTCTGCACGGGCATAGTCGCCTTTTTGAACGGATATGGATGCAATCAGTTGATATATCCGGACGGACGGCTGAATATCGAGCGCCTTAACCAAACCGTCATCGGCTTCGTTGAGAAGGAAGAGCGCATAGTCGTTTTCAGCCTTATCGGTGAGAAGCTCAGGATTTTTCGGATCGAGTTTTAATGCCTTATAGTACCACTGCTGCGCTTCTTCGCGGGAGTCGTCGTCGGCAAATGCATTCGCAAGGGCGTGGAACGCAGCTGCCCGATTCCGTTCTACCGCGAGGTCGGCAGTTCCGTTTTCAATATCGAAGAGCGGCAGGCACTTTGCAAGCTGTCCCTTCCTGCGTTGTACTTCAAGATAGTTTACCAACAGGGATACCTCATCGGGCAGCAGTCTGCGCGCTTCCGCAACTGCCGCTTCCGCTTGTTCAATATCGTTTTCGCTCAAGGCGGCTAATGCGTGTAAATTATGCACCCAACCGTTGTGCGGATCGGCGGCGAGCGCTTGTTCCAATGCCGGTTGATATTTTCCGTTACTTAAATAGAGCGCTTCCGCTAACCGGAACCGATATAATCCGTATTCGGGTTCAAGGTCACACGCTTTTTTGAATGCTTTGACCGCCTCTTTCGGTTCATCGGTTTTGAGCAAAAGTCCATACAGGTACCAGTCCGCGGAATCTTCCGAACCCTTTTTGCACGCCGTTTTTAATTTGAGCAAGGCATCATCGTATCTGCCCACTGCGTAGGCATATTTTCCGGTGATCGAAAGCGTCCGGGAATCATTCGGCGCTATACGTTCCAATATCGTAACAACTTCCGCGAGATCGTCGTAGGCTTCCTGCTGTAAAAAAGCCCGAGCGGCCTGTATATATGCATCTACCGCATTCGGTTTTTTCCCGCAATCGTAGAGTTCGTTTGCTTGATGGAAGGCAAAAAGCCCCTGATCGGGGTTGACCGTAAATGCTTGCCGGTATGCTTCGGCCGCTTCTTCGTGTTTTCCCAGCGCATGGAATAAATGTCCTTCAAGGTTTGAAAGGAATGAGGATTGCGTCATCATCGGCTTCGGAACTTTTTTCAGTAAGCGCTGTAAATCCTCGTATCGTTCAGCTCGATAGTAAATGCCGCCGAGTTCCGCAAAGGCTTCCTCGTTGGAGGGATTCGCTTCCAAGACCGATTGAAATTCCCGCTCGGCTTCGTCAAGCATCCGCTGCGCAAAATAAATGCGGCCTGCCAGTATCCGATCCGCTTCTTCCGGCTCCTTTAACCGCGCTGCAGCCCGGAGCTGGAGCAAGGCCGGAACATATCTTCCCATCGCATAGAGTGTTTTTGCAAGGCTGATGCGGGCATCCGGCGGCACTGCGGAAAATTCGTTCGCTTCCGTGTATGCCGTTTCTACCGTCATCGGGACGGAGTTCAACGAAAAGCGGGAAAACTGCGCGGAAACTTGCGGGTAGGTTTCCCAGTTTTGAATTGCAAAGGCAATTTTTCCCGCCGCTTGAATGGTATCGTCCTCGCAGCAGGCAACCCAATGGCCGTTTATCAAAAGAGTAATCGTCGTATTATTCGCGATGAGTTTTATTGAGTATGCGCCTTGTGCATCCGTTTCTGCTTTATGATCTGAATCCGGACGATCTGAATCGGGATGAGCGGAGCAGGGGATTTTTACCCAGCCTAGAAGCGGCATCGGAGTGCTGTTGACTACCGCATCAAGCCGTACCCATCCCGCATCGGAGATCATCAGTGCATAAAAAGTGCTTTGGCTGATATAACGGAACAGGATTCCTGCAGCGAATTCACCCGCCTTCTCGGCCGGTGTATCTGCCCTGTCCTGCTTTTTTTCCGGTTCCGGCAAACGGATATCCGCTTCGATAATCACATCCTTATAGCGGAAGACAGGATTCACCGTCCACGCATAGAGATGCTTCCGCTGTGCTTCGAGCGTGATACCGCCCGCATTATTTCCTGCAGGCTCAGGCGGCGTAAAGGCAGCCGTATATCCGTCGCCCGTTTCGGCAGCGAACCGGCAGGTTTCAGGCTTTGAAAAATCGGCTTGCCATTGTTCTTCAACAATTTCTTCGTAATCAATCGGAATCTCTTCTTTAGGTTTCCGCAGATTTTTAATCTTATTTTTAAAATAATCGACGTAAAGTTTGAACATCCCCATACATTAAAAATAGCGGAAAAAAGAAAAAAAGTCTATCGAATCAACTGTTTCATAAAACATAGAAGATGGGCGGGAAGATAAAATGAGACCGGCGGGATTCGAACCCGCCACCTACTGCTTAGAAGGCAGTTGCTCTATCCAAATGAGCTACGATCTCAAACTGGTAATGTGCTGTTGCAAATACGCCATATATATACAATAGGAGCAAAAAAAAGTCAACCTATCATGCAAAACTTGCCACGGAACGGTTTCAACGCTCCATTTTTATATGTTGTACACGGTATGTTGATACTCGGCTCTTTTTCCATTATATTGAAAAATAAGATGAGCGATCTGGAAAGTGAGATACAGCGGCGCGGATTAATAAAGGTTCCTACTGAGGGCGGGCAAAAGGAAAGCCCGTACCGCCGCGTTGCAAAATTTTTATATTTAATCGGAGAGGCGCAGGCAGCAAAGGTTCTGCAAAAACTCACGCGCGAGCAAATCGAAAAAGTAGTAGCGGAGATGCTGACAATCCGCTATGTCGACAAAGACGAAGCCGCCTATATTTTAAGCGAATTTACTGCGCTTTATAACGAGGCAAAAAATTCCGTCGGCGGTGTGGAAACCGCTCAAGGTATCCTCACGGCGGCGTTCGGCGGGGAAAAAGCTCGGGAGATTATCGAGCGGGCGATACCTCCTGCTGCCGAGCGGCCGTTTGATTTTTTGGACGGCATCGACAGGGAAAAGCTCAAGCGGCTCTTAACCGATGAAATGCCTGCGACGCAGGCGCTCGTGCTTTCTCAGCTGGAACCGAAAATAGCGGCTGCGTATATTACCGGTTTAAACGATGCCGAAAAAAAAGACATCGTGCTCCGCCTCGCGCGGCTTAAAGCGATCGACCCCGAAATCCTGCGGACGGTCAGTACCTCTATGCGCGAAAAGTTTACCCGTATACGGACGGGATCGGCTACCGAGGCAATAGACGGGCGCGCGGTGCTGGCAGTGATTTTACGGCGCAGCGATACCGAAACGGAAAACTTTATTTTACGGAATATCGCAGAGGCCAATCCCGAGCTTGAACAAAATATCCGCGAACGGCTTTTCACCTTTGAAGATGTGCTCATAGCCGACGACCGCTTCTTGCAGAAAAAATTATCCGGCATGGAAACGGCGGATATCGCCGCGTTGATTTCCTATAAACCGGAGACCTTTGTTAAAAAAATCCTCGATAACATTTCGAAAAACAGACAGCAGTTCATCCTCGACGATCAAGCATCCCATCCGGTTTCCGTGCGGGAATGCCGCGAAATAACCAACCGGTTCTTACAGGAATTGCGGAAAAGCTGGGAAGACGGCGAGCTGCTCTTATTCGGAAAGGACGGAGATGACGTATGGATAACCTAATCCACGGGTTTAACATTATTTCAAAAACGGCGCTTGACGAGATGCAGGCGGAAGGTATTTTTGCGCGGCATTGCGCAACGGGACTTGAAGTTTATCACATTTATAATGACGACAACGAAAACCTCTTTGCGTTTGCTTTTATGACAGCGCCTGAAAACAGTTCGGGTGTCGCTCATATTCTGGAGCATTCGGTGCTCTGCGGTTCAAAAAACTATCCGTTAAAAGATCCTTTTTTGATACTATCCAAGCAGAGCGTTAAGACGTTTCTAAATGCGATGACGTTTCCCGATAAGACCGTTTACCCCGCATCGAGTATCCTCGAAAAAGACTATTTTAATTTGATGTCGGTGTACGGTGATGCGGTGTTTTTTCCGCTGCTCAAGCGGGAAACGTTTGAACAGGAAGGGCATCGGCTTGAACTGGACGAAGCCGGAAAGCCGTATTTTTCCGGCGTGGTATTAAATGAGATGCGCGGCGCTTATGCGGATTTCGATTCGGGCGTAGACCGTGAGCTGCGGCATTCCTTATTGCGGGATACCGTATATGCGCACGATTCGGGGGGCTTTCCGCCCGATATTGCGAAGCTCAGTTATGAAGACTTTTGCGCTTTCCATAAAAAATACTATCATCCGGTAAACTGCAAAGTGTTCCTGTACGGCAATATCGAAACCGAAAAACAGCTCGCTTTTTTACAAGAGCATTTTCTCAAGTTTTTTGAACCGGCGGAAAAGCCTCCGCTCATTCCGGCTATTACGCCCTATCCAACACCCCGCGTATTTTCGGCAACGGCGCCTGCAGGAGAAGGAAAAAATCCCGACAAGCTCACGGTAACGATGAATTGGCTGTTACCCGAAAGCGCCGATATAGACCGGCTGATGGATTGTATGTTTTTGGAAGAGGTTTTGCTGGGACACGACGGCGCGCCCTTGCAAAAGAAGCTGCTCGACTGCCCCTTTGCCGAAGATGTGTATCCGTACAACGGCGGACAGGCAGACCTGAAAAACATCTGCTTTACGCTCGGCCTTGCGGATATCGATAAAAGTGCGGAAGGGCAGTTTGAAGTCTTTATCCTTTCCGGCCTTGAAGACATTGCCCGGAACGGTTTTGAACCTCAGCTGATTGAAACCGCGCTCAATTCCCTCGATTTTTATAACAGAGAAATTACCCGTTCCGGCGGCCCTTTTTCACTGGTTCTGATGAGGCGGGCGCTCCGCGGCTGGATACACGGCTTTGCGCCGGAGACCTCACTCCGCTACATACCGGCCTTTCAGCGGTTGAAAAAGCGGATTTCTGAAAATCCGCGTTATACGCAAAACTTGATTAAGACACTGCTGCTTGATAATCCCCACCGGACAACTGTTTCCGTACATCCGGATCCTCGGTTTTGCGAGAAAATCGATGAAACGCTTGCTCAAGAAGCGCAGCTGGCAGCGGATGCGTTGAGTCCCGCCGAGCGGAAAGCCTTAACAGCCGATCGGAAAACGGCGAATGCCGATATGGGTCTTACTTCCAAGGCGGGGCTTACTCCCGATGCGGATGCCGAAATGCAAAACCTCATTCCGCACATCTCAAAAGAAGAGCTGCCGCCGGTTGAACCGCCTATCCCCGAATCCCTCGAATATGCCGGTAAGGTGCCCGTTATCGCGCATGAGCAGCCGACAAACGGCATTACCTATCTCGATCTTGCAATTCCTGCCGATTCTCTTTCGGCGGAGGACTACTCGTATTTGACGCTCTATACGGCGGCGCTTTCTTCAATGGGCACGAAAACTCAAGCATGGGATGCCGTTGCGGCCGAATTTGCCTATTTAACGGGAGGCTTTTCCGCCGTTACTTTTTCCGCCGGTAAGCATCGGACAGCCGAAGCGCCGGTGTTCTTCGATAATGCGTTACGTGCGGAAGATGTGGTAGACAGGGACTGGATTTTAATCCGCGCCAAGATGCTGCCCGAATATATCGAACCTGCGGTAAACCGTATCTTTTCGTATCTTAACGGTATTTCGTTTGCCGACGAAAAACGGCTGAAGGATATTTTTATTCAGCTGAAAAACGATCTTGATCCGCTCCCTTCGTATTCGGGACATACGCTCGCGTCGCTGTATGCGGCTTCTGCCTATTCGGGATCGAAACGGGCGGAAAATCTTTGGATGGGGATTCCTCAGTTGCGTTTTCTGCGCGGGCAGTATGCAGCGCTGGAGCAAAAACCGGCGGTAATCGGCTGCCTCGCCCGTAAACTTGAAGAAATACACCGGAAGCTGATGCGCTCCGGCCTTATCGTGAAGGTGTGT
>NZ_CALHGC010000026.1 GCF_938029485.1 uncultured Treponema sp.
AAGCGATTAATTAATTGGTAATGGATAATTGGTAATTTAAGAAGAAACTTGTCAAGTATTAGTAGACACATTAAATTGATAATTGTTGGTAAGCCTCATTCGGTATTCGATAATTAATACTTGAATGAAGTCTTTCACTGTTATAATACAACTCTATATATTCGACTATCGTTGCTTTCGCCTGTTCAAATTTCATATGGCGAATACTCGGCATCTCTCGTTTCATGGTCTTCCAGAAACTTTCAATTGGCTGATTGTCTTGCGGAACTCCGGGTCTTGACATACTTTTGATAAAGCCTGCTTTCTCAATCAGCTCCGTTGTCTTTTTTGAGCAAAACTGGCTACCGCCATCAGTGTGCATATAGCGTTCAGCTGGTACATTCACATGGCGGCCGCAAGCCATTTTCAGAGCTTGATGTACAATGACTTCTCTCATATGTAATTGGATTGACCAACCAACAATCATCCGGCTTGCAACATCTATTATCCCACAAACATACACCTTGCCTCCTGTTATCTTAAATTCACTGATATCCGAACTCCAAAGCTTATTTACTTCCTTCACGGCAAATTTGTCCTTAATTAAATTTTGTTTAATTATTTTTTCCTGTTGCACTATTTTGCTCCTTTTCCCTCGCCCTTTTTTCCTGCCTCCTTTCGCTATTAACCCGTTCTCTTTCATAATTCGAGCAATTTTCCATTCACTCACTTTGATATGCTCTCGCTCAAGCGCTTTTTTGATCCGTATCCGCCCATAATTTCCCTTATGTTTGGCAAATGTAGAAATGATACGCTGCTCAAGCTGTTTTTCTTCTTCTTTCTGCTCCTTTGCTTGCCTATAGTAGCTGCTACGCGATACGCCAAGTATCCGGCATACAGTGCTTATTTTTCTTTGAGAAAAATATTTTTTTGCTATTTTGACGCATTCGCTCACTTTTCCGCAAAGTATGCCGCTGCTTTTTTTAGTACTTCATTCTCCAGTTTTAAGTACTCGTTTTCCTTTTGCAGTTTCTTCAGTTGCGCATCTGCACTTCTTACTCGTCCTGAACCGACAAAAGCTTCCTGTCCATAGCTTTCATATTGGTTTAACCATTTGTATAAAAGCTGTACTCGTACACTCAATTTCTCTGCCACAATGCGCACGGGTATGTTTTTTTCAACAACCAGCTTACATGCCTGCTCTTTTAAATCTTTCGTATAATTCTTGTAAACACGTCCCATATATTCTCCATTTTACCTGTCCACTTTTATTATACAAGTTTCGTTTACAAAACCGGAAGGTCCGGTCTTTATTACACATTCCGATGTAGAAAAGCTGAGCAACCAGCCTAACGATGCTATTCCCACCGATAGCAGCTGGGTACTGTACTATAAAACCGATGTTAAGGTTGAATCCGGCGCTACAAAAAAAGACTATACGATTAGACTTATAGACAAAAAAGGCTTAGCTTCTGACATAGTGAACGCAAGTACAAAACCGAATAAACCGGAAGCAGAGGAGATTACCATCACGGAAGGAACAAGGCTTCCTGGAAGCGGAAGCGGAAGCAGCGACACTGATCAGATCATTATCGGTACCGATAGCAGCGGAGCGGCATTAAGCGTTTCTTCTGCAACCGGCAATACGACAGTGCACTGCACGCTGACTGAAAGCGGCAGTTCAACGCCGGCAAAGTATGACGGCAATCCCGTTACCGTACCACTTCCGTTAAACGGCGGCAGTGAAAAGCAGTACAAGCTGGAGTATTACACGGACGGCACAGGCTTTGCTGCAACGCCGGTAAAAACGATTTATTACAAAGTTGTGAAGACCTACACCGTAACGTTCCGCGTAGAAATCGTAGACGGAAAAGCGGGAGGAACAATTGAAGCCGGAACAATTGAAGCCGGAACAAATGGGGAAACGACGGCCGGTACCGTTTCGGTTGCGCACGGGGGTTCGGTAACCTTTACCGGGCGACCCGCTACAGAAGACTGGAAAGCTGCAGGCTGGACGGTTTCTCCGGGTTCTTTTGCATCGCCCCCCGGTACCAGCACTACAGCAACGCTTTCCGACGTAAAGGAACCTAAAACCGTAACGGTGAAGTTTTACCAGTCGACCTTAAAGAATCCGGCAACGTGGAAAGACCTTGCGCGTGCGGTTAAAAGCGCACCCGATAACGCTACCCTTACCATAAATGGTGAAATACAGGCGACAGATGTCGATGCCGATAAGAGCGAAATTGATATCGAAAAAAACCTTACCATAAAAGGCGAAAACAACGCTATTTTGAACGCACTCGGCAAGAAGGGCATCTTTGATGTGTATAAAACACTCACCCTTAAAGACATAACGCTTCAAAAGAGTAAAAAGCTCTACAACTATTCAGGCGGCGCCGGTGTATACGTAAATTCTCACGGTAAATTCATTATGAAAGGCTCAAGCGTTATCACCGAGTGCTCGGCGGAGAACTCCGGCGGCGGCGTGTATGTAGGCGGCGGAACCTTTGAAATGCACGATTCAAGCAAGATCACCGGCTGCTCGGCAGATAAAAAAGGCGGCGGCGTATATGTCAGCAGTGGAACCTTTAAAATGCAGGGCTCAAGCACTATCGCTGAGTGCTCGGCGAAGAACTCCGGCGGCGGCGTACATGTAAAGGATGGCACCTTTAAGATGAGCGGCTCCGCAGTCGTTACGCCCGCTACCGGATCAGAGGCGAATGATAAGGGGAAAAACGATGTGTATTTAGAGAGCGGAAAGACGATAACCGTTGACGGCACTTTGTCAAACAATCCCGCAGCGCGCATTACGCCACAAAGCTACATGGAACGGGTAGTGCTTAAAGCCGGTTCCGACGTAACGCTCGCAAATGAGGTAGGTAAGTTCACGGTAACACCGCCTAATCCGCCAATGCCGTGGTATATCGACAGCAGCGGCACTCTAAAAGCTCCCGACACTGTAACTGTCGCAAACGGTACCCAGTTACGCGATGCCATTCAAAATGCACAAGTCGGCAAACCCCTCGTCATCACGGTAACACAAGCCTTCTCCACTACTGAAAGCTTCAAAATCCCAAACGGAAAAAACATAACCATCAAAGACGACGGTACATCAAGAACACTTAAGTGCCCACATATACAGGATAAGCATAAGTTTTTCCTTGTAGAAAGCGGCGGTAAGCTTACCTTGC
>NZ_CALHGC010000027.1 GCF_938029485.1 uncultured Treponema sp.
AAGGGTTTTAATCGATTGAAGGTTCTTTTCAGCCCTTTCCTGTAAAGTCCGGATGTTTTTTACGATTTCTTCGATCGAAAGAGATGAACCGGAGATACTTTTAGCTTGATCATCGATGTGAGAATCAAGACTTGACATCGTTTGCGTAATAGCATCTATTTTTGCAGCACTTTCATTCACTTCCGTATGCTGTATCATTACCCGATCTTTTACATTTTCAATATTTCCTGTTATTTGATTAAGCGCCGCGGCAGAACTCTCCATCCGCGTAGATAATGTCTGACTAACCGACTGCATATTTTTTGCCGTATCGGTAATGACCGAAAAAGAAGCGCGGATTTTTTCTATTGTATTATTCATTGACAAAGCGATGGAGCCGAGTTCATCGGAATATACTGCAGCTTGAGCGGTAAAATCTCCTTCTGCGACTTTATTAAAAATAGCATTGAGTTTAACAAAACGCCTGAATACATAGCTGAGCATCACCTGACTTATTCCAATAATCAGCACCAACAAAACACACATCCATACAAGAGAATAGCCGAAAAAAGAAGCGATGGACGGTACGAAGTCTTTTTCCGGAACCGCAAGGGTTGTATAATAGGGTAAACTGGCAAGCTGCTTTTTGACAACGATAACTCTGCCGAGCGAAGAATCGTCATAGTATTGAAGATTGCTATAGCCTGTTACCTTCGAAAGAGTGCCAAACACGCTATTGATTTTTGTATTTGTAAGGTCGGCATTTGAACAAAGCAACAGCATATCGGATTCATCTATGAGTCCGCTCCATGATTGCGGACTGGGAAGCGATTTAATAATTTTAGCAACAGCCTTTTGTAAATCAATTGACATACCTGCAAAGCCGATCGCTTCTCCCGCCTTATTAAACATTTTTATATTAAACCAAAAATGGGTTTCGTTAAGCGTCCTATCATGCTGCACATTGTAAAATAATGTCTGCGGTTTTTTAAGCATAGAAAAAAACCAGTCATCAATAGCTTCCGTCAACGTATTTTTCTTTATATTGTTAGTCTTATCAACCGCATAATAGCTGCCGGTTAATTTCGATGCGGCAAAACACGTAGAAAACCGTTCGTCTTTACTGAGTTGAATCAACTTGTCGGTAATCTGAACACCGACTTTATCATCTTTTTCGTAATCTTCAAACCAGTCTATCAAATATGATTCTCTTGCTAAATCTTCCGAAAGAGCCAAGCCGACGGCAAGATTTTCCTGTAGTTCGGAACTCGCAGCGTCTAGCATAGCCGGTACGGTTTTATAAAAATTACTTTCGATATAAGACTTTACTTGGATAACGCTAAAAGCCAAAGCTCCGCAGACGGTAATAAGCAGTGTTGTAACTAAAAATAAATTGGCCGATGTTCGTATTTTCATATAATTACTCCAGCATAGTTAGAAAAATTTGATTATAGGACATAGTATACCGTATTTTCGTATTTATAGCTAGATATAAGTTTCGGCATTGCATATTTTATGATTTTATGGCATATACCGAATATGACTTCTATTATTTCATGGAACGTAAACGGCGTTAGAGCTGCTCAAAAAAAAGGTTTTTTGGACTGGCTTTATACCGAAGCGCCCGATGTACTCTGCTTACAGGAAACGAAGGCTCGTAAAGAGCAGCTCCCTTCCGAACTGGTCAACCCTGTTTGGAAAGAGGGAGTCTATAAAACATATTGGCAGGCCGCTAAAAAGCCCGGCTATTCGGGAACTGCGCTCTTTTGCAAAAAAGAGCCGCTTGATATCCGCACGATGAATATCCCTGCCTTTGACGATGAAGGGCGGGTGCTTGTCGCGGACTTTGATACGACATCGGTTATTTCCGCATATTTTCCCAACTCTCAAGAAGGCGGCGCTCGGATCGGCTATAAACTCGATTTTTGCGCCGCAATACTTGAATTTTGTAATGCACTGCAAAAAAAAGGCAGGCATCTCATACTCTGCGGAGACTACAACATTGCTCATAAACCCATAGATCTTGCCAATCCAAAGGCAAATGAGCAAAATCCCGGCTATCTGCCCGAAGAGCGGGCTTGGATGGATACCTTTACGCAGGCAGGATACACCGACACTTTCCGGCATTTTTGTGCGGAACCTCATCAATATACGTGGTGGAGCTATCGTTTTCATGCCCGTGAGAAGAACATCGGATGGAGAATAGACTATCACTGTGTCGACAACGCCTTTTTACCGAGTATCTGCGAATCATCAATCAAATCCGATGTATTGGGGTCCGATCATTGCCCTATCAAGTTAGTGTGTAAGGAAAAATTCGTTACATTTTAAATTCTTCGCCGAGGTACACTTTCCGTGCAATTTCGGATTCCAATATCTTATCACGCGGCCCCTGTTCGACAATTTCGCCCTTATTGATAATATAGGCGCGGTCGGTAATTTCCAAGGTGTCGCGGACATTGTGGTCGGTAATAAGTACCCCGATATTTTGCCGTGCAAGTAATCTAATAATAAGCTTTATATCGTGCACGGCAATAGGATCAATACCGGCAAACGGTTCGTCAAGCAATAAAAATTTAGGTTCGATAGCCAACGCCCGTGCAATTTCGGTACGTCTGCGTTCTCCGCCTGAAAGAGTGTAAGCAGGTTGTTTCCTATTGGCTGTAATTCCGAATTCTTCCAATAGCGAATCAAGTTTTTCTTTTCGTTGTGCAAAGCTTAAATCTTTTCGCGTTTCTAAAATAGCATCGATGTTCTGTTCGACGGAGAGTTTACGGAATACGGAAGCTTCCTGCGGCAGATAGGATATACCGATGCGGGCACGCTTATACATCGGCAGGTTGGTAATACAACGGTCGTCAAGATAGATACCGCCTGAGCTCGGTGTATAGAAGCCGACAATCATATAAAAGCTCGTCGTTTTTCCCGCTCCGTTCGGTCCGAGCAGCCCGACAACCTCTCCCTGCGCCATAGAAAAGCTGACATCCCGAACCGCTTGTTTTTTGCGGAAAGACTTGTTCAAGCCTTCAGCACGTAACACGCTTTTGGGCATTCCAAAATTTGCAGAATATTGAAGATCGCTCATGGATTTTTTGTTTCTTTCTCCGAAGGAGTTTCCGCTTTTTCCGTATTCTCTTTTTCTTCGGTAACGGAACCGCTCACCTTTCCTTCGAGTTTAATATCTTCGGTATCAATATTTACCGAAATCCGAGCCGCCTTAAATTCATCTTTTCCTTTTTTTACTGTGGGTTTCCCTGTCAGTTCAAGCATAGAAGTATTCCGGTTATACACCGCAAAAAGCGAATCACAAGCGATATCTTTGCTCTTTAATTTTACGTCCATTTGCAAAAGGATAATTTCGTTTTTCTGATTATACTCGATACGCTCGGCCGCCGTTTCAACTTTATTTTTGGTATCTTCAACCTTTGCTTGCCCCATAAACTCGGCTACTTCCGTTTCGCGATCATAGGATAATGAGGCTGCAGAAAACGTAAATCCTTTTTCGGCATCTTCTCCCGTTACGCTTCCGTTTGCTCTAATATACCGGTAATCCTTACCGTATAGCTCAATACGTTCGCCGTAAATATTGAGGGAATCGACGCTCACCTTTGCATTACCGGTTAATGCGGTTGAATTTTGTCCTTTCCCGCCGGATCCCTGCATCTTATCGGCAGAAAAAGTAATTTTTACCGGAGCTGCCGATAAAAGCGAGGCAGTTAGGAGAAAAGAGGCGAATATACACAACCGCTGCCGGAAGTTATAATGAACCAAAAAAGGAAAATGGATATACACCGTGTTTTATCTTATTCGGTTGCTTTAGCGTGAACCGGTTACCGAATACCCTGCATCGGTTACGGCAGCTTTGAGGGCATCCACCGTTACGGTATCGGGATAGGTAACGGCGGCAGTCTTTGCCTCCAAATCGACTTGTGCCGATACGCCTTCGATGGCATTCAACGCTTTCTCAACACGAGCGGAACAATGTCCGCATGACATTCCTTCAACGGTTAACATGATGTTTTTCATATCGGTAATCTCCTTATGAGCGGTGATATTTTCCGGTTCTGCCGACAATTCCGGCAGTTCAGCTGCAGAGCAGGTGCAGGTATGAGGTTTTACGCTGCATACGGTATACTGCGTATCATCATTCTTTCCGGCGGACGGAACGGTACAGTATTGCATATTATGAGCAATCTGTACAATGCGTTTAGGACGGAATCCGTTCAACCGCAGCGCATTGGTAACCACGGACACCGAACTGAAGCTCATTGCGGCGGCGGCGAACATGGGACTAAGCCTGAGTCCGAACAGGGTATAAAACACCCCGGCAGCAAGCGGGATACAGAGCGAATTGTAAAAAAGCGCCCAAAACAGGTTTTGTTTAATGGTACGCATAACAGCCCTACTGAGCTGAATCGCGGTAACCGCCGTTTCGAGGCTGTTGTTCATCAGTACGATATCGGCGCTTTCTATTGCAATATCCGTACCGCCGCCGATTGCGATGCCGACGTCCGCAGCAGTGAGTGCAGGAGCATCGTTAATGCCGTCGCCGATAAAAGCCGGTGAAAACCCTTTCGAGCGATAATATTCGACTTTTGCCTTTTTATCCTGCGGCAATAACTCCGCAGCGACTTCACCGACGCCGACGATCTTTTGGATAGCTTCTGCAGTCCGCTGATTGTCTCCTGTCAGCATAACCGTATGGATGTTCATTTCATGGAAATCGTGAATTGCCCGAATACTGCCTTCCTTTACCGGATCGGCGACGGCGATAAGGCCTGCACATTCATCTCCGATTATAACCAGCAACGGTGAAGCGCCTTTTTCGGCAGCTTCCGCGAGCCGTGCCTGAATAGTTTCCGATACGGGAACCCCTAATTCCTTGCAGAGTTTCGTATTTCCTGCACCAATCCTTACATTTCCGATCGATGAGGTTCCGTTAATATCATCGGCTGCGACAGTTCCGTAAATGCCCTTTCCGTGCACCGCCATAAAACCGTTCACTTTAAACGGCGCCACTTTTTTTTCTTCTGCGGCACGGATAATTGCATGAGCGAGCGGATGTTCCGATAAATGTTCAAGACTGTAGGCAATCCGTAGAATATCATTGTCGGCGTATTGGGTGGAAAACACTTCGATGCGCTGCAGCGTCGGCTTTCCTTCCGTAATGGTACCCGTCTTATCGAGCAGCACGGCGGTAACACGGTGGGCAAGTTCAAGCCCTTCCGCCGAACGGATAAGGATACCGAGCTGAGCGCCCTTGCCGGTACCGGCCATAATCGCCGTCGGTGTAGCAAGGCCAAGCGCACAGGGACAGGAAATAACCAACACGGAAATAGCAGTCGACAGTGCAAATTCAAAAGAAGCGCCTGCGATGAGCCATCCGATAAAGGCTGCAAGTGAAATGAGCATGACAATCGGTACGAAATAACCGCTGATAACATCAGCAAGCTTTGCAACCGGAGCCTTTGATGAGGACGCTTCTTCGACAAGCGCAATAATCCGCGCCAAGGTCGTATCGTTGCCTACTTTATCTGCACGGAAGATAAAGCTGCCCGATAGATTATGCGAGGCGCTAATCACCGAATCACCGACCGTTTTCTCGACCGGCATACTCTCTCCGGTAACAGCCGATTCGTCAAGCGATGTGCTTCCTTCTATAATAGTACCGTCAACGGGCAGGGTTTGCCCCGGCCGGATAATAATTGCATCACCGATCACAATATTTTCTACCGGAATTTCAATTTCCGTGCCATTCCGTAACACCTGCGCCGTCTGCGGCCGAAGCTGAATCAGTTTTTCCAGCGCTTCCGAAGTCTTCTTTTTTGCCCGCGCCTCCAAAAATTTTCCCAAGGAAATCAACGTTAAGATCATCGCCGAGGATTCAAAATATAAATCCTTCATATAGAGCCGCACGACATCTAATTGACCGTGCCCTAATCCGTAGCCTATCCGGTACAGCGCGAAAACACCATAGATAACCGCGGCGCCGGAACCGACGGCAATGAGACTATTCATATTAGGCGCACGGTGGAATAAACTTTTAAGCCCGTTAATAAAAAAAACACGGTTAAGCGCAAGAACCGGCAGCGTCAGAAGGAATTGTGTAAAAGCAAAGGTCAGAGCATTTTCGGTTCCTGCAAAAAAAGAGGGAAACGGTAAATGGAGCATCCTTCCCATCGATATATACATCAATGGAATAAGAAACAATAGAGAGAATATGAATTGTTTTTTTTCGGCATCGGTAATCTCAGAATCAGCTTGCCGTACAGACGGCTGAGCCGTATTCTCCTCTGAAAGCGGAAAAGCGCCGTAGCCTCTTTTTTCTATCGCTTGGATAATAGTATCTGCATTAACGGTATCGGGATTATAGCTGACAGCCATTCTCTTTGTTAAAAGATTTACCTGTGCCGTCTCTACACCGTCCAGCCTGCTAACCGCCTTTTCCACATTTGCAGAACAAGCAGCACAACTCATACCGGTAACGGTAAAATATCGTGTTTGCATACCCTCAGTATAGTAAAATACCATACTAAAGGCAAGCAAACGTGTCGGATGCCTAGAACGCTGCGTTCCGTGCTTCTCTCCGCGCGAGTATGCGCTGGATAAAGATGGAAGCGACAAAGATACCGACGCCGGCGAGGTCGGTTAGTAAGGCGCTGTCGATAAGTAAGAATGCTCCGGCCAGCATAAGCAGCCGCATCAGAATATTCACCTTGGTATGGAAATATCCTTCTACTGCGGCGCTGATTAAAAAGACACCGACGCACGCGGTAATCGCAACTTGAATTCCCTGAATAATATTCGTATTCATCAATAACAGCTGATTATTATAGACGAACATATACGGGATGATAAAACCGGCAAGCGCCAGCTTAATGGACACAATGCCCGTCTTCATCGGATTACCGCCCGATATACCTGCCGCGGCAAATGAGGCAAGTGCAACCGGCGGTGTAATATTGGCGAACATCGCAAAATAGAAACAGAACAGGTGAGCTGCCAAAGGCGCAATCCCCAGCTCTATCAGCGCGGGAGCCGCAATCGTTACCGTAATGATATACGCAGGAATACTCGGTAAGCCCATACCAAGCAGCATACAGGTAACCATCGTAAAGACGAGCGTCAGCAACAAACTCTTTCCGCCGAGCGAGATAATCGCGCTTGCCATATTGATGGTAAAGCCGGTTAAGCTCGACACACCGATAACAATACCGACACAGGCACACGCAATCGCAACCGATACCGTCGATTTTGCCGAAGCGACAAACGCATCTTCTATATCTTTTAAACTCATGCGCGTTTCTTTTTTAAGCTGCGCAATAACGATTGTTAAAAGGATCGTTAAAAAAGCACCTTTGATAACGGTATAACCGCTAAAGAACAGCATATACACCAAGAATAAAATCGGAATGGTCAGATGCCAGTACATCTTCAGCGTTTCTTTTACCTTAGGCAGCTGGTCTTTCGGCATACCGTCGAGTTTATCCTTCGACGCGCGCAGCTGAATTTGAAAGATAATACCCAAATAGTAAATCAGCGCGGGGATGGCTGCCGCAACGACAATCTCCTTGTACTTAATACCGAGCGTTTCCGCCATAATAAAAGCAGCAGCGCCCATAATCGGCGGTAAGAGCTGTCCACCTACTGAAGCGGTTGACGAAACCGCGCCGGCAAATTCTTTGCTGTATCCGATTTTTTTCATTAAAGGAATGGTAAACGAACCGGTTGTAACGACATTCGCAATTGCCGACCCGTTAATACTTCCCAGTAACCCAGCCGCAATAACGGCTACCTTTGCAGGGCCGCCTTTAGTATGCCCGGCCAAACCGATAGCGATATCGTTAAAGAATTTCCCCATTCCGCACTTATTCATAATCTCGCCGAATACGATGAATAAGAAAATATACGTTGAAGAAACGTTGACCGATGTTCCGTAAATACCTTCGGTGTTTGAAAAGAGGTGCCCAATCAGTTTAGGCCATTTAAAGCCTCTATGCAGGAACAGCCCCGGTACGTTTATCGGAATCAGCCCTTGGCGGGCGCCCATCAGCGC